>CALGCU010000147.1 GCA_937886455.1 uncultured Bacteroidales bacterium
CAAATCCCATTGGGATGGGTGGGTTGGGTTGGCCATTGTTGGGGGGGTTGATTTTGCCGTTGTGATGTTCAAATTTGTTGATATTTTCCTGCAAGGCTATCATGAGGCGCTTTGCGTGTTCCGGGGTCAAGATGATGCGCGACTTGACATTAGCTTTGGGTGCACCGGGCATTATGCGAATGAAGTCTATGACAAATTCGGATGATGAGTGAGAAATAACGGCTAGGTTGGAGTAGATTCCTTCTGCTACTTCTGCTGATAATTCAATGTTAAGTTGATTGTTTTTTTCTTCCATGGTGTGACGTCTTATTTGTTAAGTGCTTGTAGTATGTCTTCTTTGATGTCCTCAAGATGTTCTAATCCGAGTGAGAGTCTTAATAGGTCGGGATATACTCCGGCTGCCATTTGTGCTTCGGGGCTGAGTTGACGGTGTGTGGTGCTTGCGGGGTGTGTAATCAGTGTTCTCACATCGCCTATGTTGGTGACATGGCTGATGAGTTGTAGGCTTTCCACGAATTGTACTGTTGTTTCCAGTCCTCCTTTCAGGCGGAAGGTTAATACGGCTCCAAATCCATTGTGCAAGTATTTTTTTGCCAATTCATGGTAGGGGTTGTCTTCAAGTCCGAGATAATTGACGGATTGTACTTCGGGGAGTGTTTGCAGCCATTGGGCTATGTGCATGGCGTTTTGACACATTTTTTCTACTCTGATGGACAGTGTTTCTAATCCTTGAAGCATTTGCCATGCGTTAAAAGGGCTCAGGCAGGGGCCTAAGTCACGCAGGTTTTCGGCTACACATCTCATGGCGAATGCTTGATTGCCAAATTTTTCGGCAAAAATCAATCCGTGATATCCTTCTGATGGCTCTGAGTATAGGGGAAACTTTCCGTTGTTCCAGTTGTAGGTTCCTCCATCTACAATCACTCCGCCCATCACTGTGCCATGACCGCCAATCCATTTGGTGGCTGATTCCACTACGATGTTGGCTCCGAGTTGTAAGGGCCGGCAGAGATAGCCTCCACATCCGAATGTGTTGTCCACTACTAAGGGGATGTCGTATTTTCGGGCTAAGGCTGACAGTTTTTCAAAATCGGGTACATTGAAATAGGGGTTTCCGATGTTTTCGGTGTACAGCACTTTGGTGTTTTCATCAATGAGTGCTTCCATGTCTTCGGCTTTGTCGGATGCGGCTTTGCGCATTTGGATGCCTAAACGCTTGAATGAGACAAAAAACTGATTGTGTGTACCTCCATATAGGTAGGGTGACACTACTGCGTTGTCGCCGGCTTGCAGGAGGTTTAGCATGGTGATGAGTTGGGCTGATTGTCCTGATGCTACGGCTACTGCTGCCACTCCTCCTTCGAGGGCTGCCATTCTTTGTTCAAATGTGGCAACTGTGGGGTTGTTGAGGCGGGTGTATATGTAGGGTGATTGTCCTTGGTTGAAGTCTAAGTTGAACAGGTCGGCTCCGTGTTCTGTGTTGTCAAATGTAAATGCTGTTGTGGGGTATATGGGGGCTACGCGTGAGTTGGTGTGGTCGGGTGTGTAGCCTGCGTGTACTTGTAGGGTTTCAAAATGTAAATCTTTTTTCATACCTGTTTGTTGTGTTGATTGCATGGGAGCCCTCTTGTTTCTGAGGGCTCCTATGTGTGTGTTTATTGTAATACTTCAATGGCTCTTTTGAGGCGGGCGATGGTTTCTTCTTTGCCTATCACTGATGTGATGTCAAACATGTGAGGTCCTTTGGAGATTCCTACTATTGCCAGACGAAAGGCATTCATCACGGCTCCCATGCCCAATTGGTTGTCTTCAATCCATTTGAGCACAATTTTTTCGGTGTTTTCTAAGGAGAAGTCTTCTATGTTTTCCAGCACTTCTATGAGCATGGACATGTGGTGGGCGGAATCGGCTTTCCACCTTTTTTGCACTGTTTTTTCGTCATATGTTGTTGGTGCTACAAAGAAGAAGGAGCATTGGTCCCACAATTCGGATATGAAATTCACTCGTTCTTTGGTCATGCTCATCACTTGTGCCACTTTTTCTGAGTCTTCAACAATGCCCTTTTCTACCAGTGTGGGTTGGAAGAGGTCGGCTAATTCGTCGTTGGTTTTAGTTTTCAGATACTGGTGGTTAAACCATTTTCCTTTTTCGTAGTCAAATTTGGCTCCGCTTTTGCTTACTCGTTCTAATGAGAATTCTTGAATGAGTTCATCCATGGAGTAAATTTCTTTGTCTGAGCCAGAATGCCATCCGAGTAGTGCCAGGAAGTTTACTACTGCCTCCGGGAAATAGCCTGCTTCTCGGTATCCGGATGAGAATGCGCCTGTTTTTGAGTCGGTCCAGTCTAATGGGAACACCGGGAAACCTAAGCGGTCACCATCGCGTTTGCTTAATTTTCCATTACCGTCCGGCTTGAGTAATAATGGCAGATGGGCAAATCGTGGCATTTTTTCTTCCCATCCCAGGGCTCTATAGAGCAAAACATGCAGGGGTGCTGATGGTAGCCATTCTTCTCCACGAATCACGTGTGTGATTTCCATTAAATAGTCGTCCACTACATTTGCCAGATGGTAGGTGGGGAGTTCGTCGGCTGATTTGTATAACACTTTGTCGTCGAGGATAGATGAGTTGATGATTACTTCGCCTCTGATAAGGTCATATACATGCACATCTTCGTTGGGTTCAAGTTTGATGCGTACGACATATTGGTGTCCACTCTCAATGAGTGTGTTCACTTCTTCCTTTGACATGGTTAAGGAATTACGCATTTGCATGCGTGTTTGTGCGTCATATTGGAAATTCTTTATTTCTGCACGTTTGTTTTCTAATTCTTCCGGAGTGTCAAATGCGATGTATGCTTTTTGGTTGTCTAATAATTGTTTGACGTATTTTTTGTAGATATCTTTGCGTTCGCTTTGTCTGTAGGGGGCATGGTTGCCTCCGATTCCCACTCCTTCATCGGCTTTAATTCCCAGCCAGTTTAGGGCTTCAATGATATAGTCTTCAGCGCCTGGAACAAAGCGATTTGAGTCGGTGTCTTCTATGCGGAGCAGGAAGTCTCCTCCATTTTGTTTTGCAAATAAATAATTATACAATGCGGTTCTTACGCCTCCGATGTGTAATGGTCCGGTAGGGCTTGGAGCAAAGCGTACTCTTACTTTTCTTTCCATGATGTGTGTAGTTATTCTGATGTGATTTTCAAATTGCAAAGATAACACAAACGAGCGAGAAATATCAAGCTTGCTTGAATATTTTTCACAGCGAGTGCAGTTTATCTTATTAAAAGATAGTGAAAGGTGAGCGCAGAAGCAAAAAAT
>CALGCU010000148.1 GCA_937886455.1 uncultured Bacteroidales bacterium
CACGTAGGATACACGTAGGATACACGTAGGATACACGTAAGATACACGTAGGATAAAAATACAATCAAGCAACCTAAAATATAGTTAATACCAACAAGATTCAGGCGAAGCAGTCCTAAAGCAAGCGAAGCGAAGCGTCCTGTAGTGAGTGAAACGAACGTCCTATTTTTCAAAAAAAACACCCCGAAAATGAAAAATAAGAACGAAATGTGAAAAAACATGCGATGATAACTTGTATTTTCACAATTCATTTCCTACCTTTGCCAAATGATGTGAAAAAGGTGTTTTATGTCACTTGTATAAACAATAAAAAAACGCCTTACACGTTATAAATGTAAATAAAAGGTGGACACTAATAAACCCATCTAATGCAATAAAAATATCTTTTTAAGAAAAACGTAGGTAAACAAACTTATGATGAAAGGCATTAAAACAACAACCAAATGCGTGGCGCTTATCGCCATAATGGCAGCCTCTATCTCTACCACAGCGTGGGCTAACACTAAAAATTCATTGGGATTGTGGATCGAAGGAGGAGCATCTTCTTTCCTCGACAATATGGAACAAACTAAGAATGCAATCGGAGGTGGAGGAGCATTTGGACTTGGATACGAATTGCAACACAATGCCTTCTTGTTTGATTTGGGAGTAGAATTCCAATATGCTTCTACATCTGTCACCATGAACCCTCTAAATGAAGGACCTATCAACATGATTGATGATGACCCGATGAACAAACCGGAATTAAGAAGATATAATGGATACTTCAACTTTCTGGAAAGAAAAGACATCGCAAACCTCGGTACAGTAAATATACCGGTAATGTTCGGAGCTAAACTTAACAAATTCTATTTCTTGGTAGGAGCAAAAGTAGGAGCACAACTGATGACATCATCAAAAGTAAATGCTACTGTGCAACACACAGGCGAATACCTCGCATTTATTGACCCTTTCCAAAATATGCCTAACCATTACTTCCGTACCGACAATATAGAATCTAAACCTAATTCGGCTTTCTTCTTTGGTACAATTGATGTGAAAGCAGCACTCGAATTGGGATATGCATTCGGAAATCCTAAAAGTGTAGCACAATACAGACTCGGGGTCTTTGCTGACTACGGAATATTGAATGCTAATACCGGAGTAAAAAACAACTCATTCGTTACACTACCTGAAGGAAATGACCTGCAATTCCAACAAGTGTTCAACGCAATTCAACAATCTACAAATCATATCTACTCTACCGGATTGGCAAAGGGAAAGAATGTTAACACACTCTTTGCTGGAGTCAAATTCACTGTGTGGTTCAGACTGCCAAGCAGAACAGACTGCCGTTGTGATTTCTAAACAAAATGAAACAATTCAACATAAAGGACTATTACGGATTCCTTTTACCAATGATAATAGGGGTAATCGCCGGAGCGATTGCCCTTATTCTTATTCCTAAACACACAATACACATAAACCTAACTGCTTATCACACTCATGTAGCGGATACATTCTTCCGAATATACACAATGCTCGGAGAAGCATGGGTGTGGGCTATAGCACTCATCTTCCTCTTTATACGTTATAAAGATGCGCTACTCATTATTGCATCATAACTCACAGCCGGACTGTGCACACAAATAATTAAGCATATATGTAACATGCCCAGACCAAAAGTCTTCTTTGAACAAAACTTCCCCGAAATCATACTACACAAAGTGGAAGGAGTGACCATGCACGCATGGCACAGCTTTCCTTCGGGGCACACAACAACGGCTTTTGCACTATTCATGGCACTAACGTGCATACTCGCAACAAAAAACAAACCACTGCAATCTGTCTTCTTCTGCATGGCACTACTCGTGGGATACTCAAGAATATACCTTTCACAACACTTCCTCATGGATGTGTGGGCAGGAGCAATAATCGGTACTACAATAACACTCTGCTGGGCATACTACCTGCAAAATAACAAAGCAAAAGGCCTCAACTCATCACTCATAAAAACACTGAAAAAGAAAAAAACATAATCCTATAGGTTATTTCAAAAATAAATACTAACTTTGCGCCCGCAAAAGCAATTTTGCATGTTAATAAATGTGGGATCGTGAAAACGAGACCATTATTGTTCAACTTATAACTTTATTTGTTCTATGTATTTAACTTCTGAAAAAAAAGAAGAAATCTTTGGCAAATACGGTAAATCTACTAAAGATACCGGTTCTGCTGAATCACAAATCGCTTTATTTACGTATCGTATTAACCACTTGACCGGTCACTTGCAAAACCACAAAAAAGACTTTGCAACTGAACGTGCTTTGGTTACATTGGTAGGAAAACGTCGTCGCTTGCTTGACTATGTAAAAGCAAAAGACATCGAACGTTATCGTGCTATCATTAAAGAATTAGGTATTCGTAAATAAAAATACGTATTACAAAACTAAGAGGAGAATCTCATCAAATGTGAGATTCTCCTCTCTTTTATTCAACAACCTGACTGAAAGGTGTGGCACCAACGCAACGAAGCTGAAGGGTAGCAACAATGAAGATAAAAGGCAACCCCAATAACCAGGTATGCCCACATCCACCTTTACTTAAATAACAGCAATAATATCAATTAAAGGACTTGGAGTTTGAAAAATCAATTCAAAGATATGTGCGCTCTCTTAAAAAGTGACACCTAAATCGATGTGATGTACATCTAAGTCTTCTTGAAGAAATAAACGAGCTGAGGCATGAAACTTTTCTACAGATTCGGTAGTGTAGTAACGACATGTGCCACCCTTAGAGCATTTTGACTCCAACTCAGAATGACGACGGAGATAATCAGAAAGACTATCGGCTACAATATCACCCTGAGTTAAAAAACGCACAGAAGAAGGGGCATATTTAACTATCTTCGGAAGCAAAAGAGGGTAGTGGGTACACCCCAAAATTACACTGTCTATAGCAGGGTCTTGTGATAATAAATGTTCTAAATGACGCTTTACAAAATAATCTGCACCGTTAGAATCGGCTTCACCATTCTCAATCAATGGAACCCACATAGGACAAGCCTCTGAATGTAACACAATCTGAGGATGATATTTACCAATCTCTATGTCGTAGGAACGGGATTGTACAGTGCCCTGAGTGGCAAGCAAACCTACATGATTACTCTTAGTGAAATGACCGATTTGCTCTACCGTAGGACGAATCACACCTAACACACGGTGATGATCTGAGATGAGAGGTAGGTCACGTTGCTGAATGGAACGCAAAGCTTTGGCTGAGGCAGTGTTACAAGCAAGAATCACTAATTCACAACCTAAGTCAAATAATTTCTTTACACATTCTAAGGTGTATTGATAAACCACTTCAAAGGAACGAGTACCATATGGAGTGCGAGCATTATCACCAAAATATATGTAGTCATATGCAGGAAGATGCTCACGTATCTTCTCAAGAACTGTTAGACCACCATAACCGGAATCAAATACACCAATAGGACAACTGCGTTGCATACTATGCTACCTAAATAAATGAGAATAAAAAAGGGTAAGCTTACTACATCGCACCGCTACAACCTTTTACCCTTGCTTCGATCAAGACCTGGGGGAG
>CALGCU010000149.1 GCA_937886455.1 uncultured Bacteroidales bacterium
TCTCTCTGGTTGCTATCAAAAAGCGGGCGATACCAATGGAGATGGTAAGATCAACATCACAGATTTTATTAAAGCCAAAGCTCATATCTTAAAGAAAGATTCCATAGTTGGTGTCGCAGTAAATTAGGAGGAAGTATTTATGAAAAAAGCATATAAAATAATATTTGCATTTTTCTTTGCTGTAATGCTGTTGGTATTTTGGTAAGATAGATGGAGAGCACGAGCAGGAGTACCATCATTCCGGGCGGAATATCTCCACCTTTTAGGCGCATGTATTCTGTGAGTGCTTCTTCGAGTTCTTGTCGGCTATCAGGGTCGGCTTTATAAGGGGTAGCATCAGGTGTTTTAGCAATATAAGCGAGGGCTTGTGGGAGTGTAGTGTCAATGACTGTTGCAACAAGTTTTCCTCCGGCTTTTGCTGCAGCTGATTTCATTTGAATGTCGGTTTTTTCAAATGGGATAGCTTCGTCTTGCAGATCTTCGAGTTCAGAGAGTCCTTCAGTAGGATCAATATTCATGTCTTGCTTGGGTGACTGAATGTCGCGGATGTAGGCGTCAATGTCGTCACCTGTGGCAAAAGTATAGGAATCAGTTATAGGAGTACCGATGTTTTCTAACATAATTATAGCGATTTATCAATGAGTTGTTGAAGGGTTGTGATAGCAAGTTGTACGTTTTCGAGACGAATAATTTTGTCTTGAGTATCAGTATAAGCTTCTGCCGCATAGAGGTGATTATCTTTCCCCTTAATTAGGATAAGTGATGCACGCGACTCTCCATCACGAAGAGGGAGTGTGTCTATGTGGCGCATAAGAGCTTCCTCAACCAAGGGAAGTGCTTGAGGAATCATAGGTCGAATGGTTGGCAACAGGTTGCGTAGGAGGGTTGTTTTTATGTTCATAATAGAGACCGTTTATTTGTTATGAAGATAGGTTTTGAGTTCCTTAGCTGTGTAGCCTGTAATATCATATAGATCCTGGTCTGTGATGCAGAATGGATAAAACCACTGGTTCCAGCGTTCGATAGTGTATCGATTGAACATATCAAGGAGGATCATTTGTGGTGTGATAGTTTTGTTGTATCGTTCAGACAATCGGCGGGCTGTTTCATCGAGTAGTCTTCGGCTCCATTCGGGAGCATTGATTACAAGGGCATCGGGGCTAACTTGTTGTTCTACAAGCGTACTACATTTTGTAGTAAGGTTTACTACAGATTGTAGTAAGGTGTAGTATAGTTGTAGTAAGGTTGTAGTGAGATTTTCTACAGTTGTAGTTAAATCTGTAGTAGATTGTAGTAAGGTTGTAGTAAGATTTTCTACAGTTGTAGTAAGTTGTAGTAATTCTTCAGTAGGATTTTCTACAGATGAAGTAAGTTTTAGTAAGTCCGTAGTAAATTGCAGTAGTTTTTTTCTCACGTCGTCATGAGCTTCTTTATACACAGCTAATTCTTGTTGATGTTGTTCCTGCTGTTGGAGGAGCGATGTGAGTTGTTTTTGGTGTTGTTCATTAGGTTCCGGAGCAGCTGCTTTATCAAGGAGTGCATTAAGGGTCTCTTCTTTAGAGAATCCTTCCGGGAAGAGTTGGTTGAGACGGTCGAGTGTTTGTTGTGTGTAAACGGGGATTGTTACGTTTTTTAGTCGTTCTTTTGCCATGATGTTTGTATTTATGGAATGTTTTTTGTAGTTTTGCGGGGTAGATGTTATTATGTTTCAGCCACTTCTTTTGAGAAACCTGTGTATTATTTTTCAAAAGGGGCACAGAAGGAAAGGGAACAGGAAATCTTTTCGCTAATTTGAACAGGCAACTGTTAGTGGTCGTTAGCGCATAATAATTCTTCTTTACACAGCTGCTTGGTTTTTACCGGAGTGGCTGTGTTTATTTTATACATTTCCACACCGTTAAAATTTATTTTATGCAACTCAATTGCAGCCATATCGGAGGTATTTGTACGGTGTACGACGAGCTTATATGTGTTTGCTCTTCCTTTGTAGATTTGATTATAGTTTGAGACAATAAATTTCACAAAGTCAAAAGCATCCATTCCTACTGCCTGTAGTTCTTTGTGATGGCGGTGATGGATATGTACTAGTTCTGTTTCATAAATTACTATATCACAAACTGCAAGACATTTGGAAGCCCAGCTATTCATCCGGATGCGACCTATTTTGTAGTAGATATTGTCATTATGGGCTTTCTTGCCATTATTAGCATTTGTGCGTTTGGGCAATTTGGTGATGGTTTTTGCCATGATGTAGATAATGTTAAGGTTTAGGTGCAACAAAATTATAATTTTATTTTAAGTTTTGCAAGTTATTTTGTTGTTTTTTAGTGTATTGATTGTTTTGTGGTGTGAACACCTGTGTAGTTGGATGTGGAATATAGGAGGGATGGTGATTATTAGGGATGTTTTTTTGTGTTGACTTGAAAAAAATGTTACAATGTTACATTTGGCGTTTTGTAGGTTGTAAATAGTTGGTTTTATGGCAGTTAGAGTGCAAATTATTTGTAACATGTTTTGTTACAAATATTGTTTGATGTGGGGATGAATGGGTGAAAGTGGCGATGTATTTTATTGATTTACAAATACTTACATTTTGTAACATTTTGTATTTTTTGTTACATAAAGTAATGTTACACATATAGTATTGTGTATCAATACATTAGAATGCTTGTAACATTTTTTGTAACATTTTGAAGGAAAAATGTTACAAGTTTACGTTTTGATTTTCAAATATTTAAGATGTTTTGTAACATTTGTAACATGTTTTTTAAGAATTGACAGAAAATAGAGTGGTTTTTTCGTAGTCTGAGCACAAAAAAAGCCCGGCCATTTTTTTGACCGGGCATTATATAAATTGCTCTCGTTCGGCATAATTCAAAATGCCATTTTTAATCTAAATAAAATTATTGTTGTTTTTGTTTTGTGAGTTCTTCTATTTCGCTTTTTGTTAGCACGAGGTCGCGCGTGATAGTGTGCACGCGTGCCGGTGGAAAGGTGCGGTACTTCTTCATGTAGTGTCCGGCGAGTGTCATTTCCCATTCGGGTATGCGTGCACGTTTGACTGTGTCTTCTCGTGGCAGGTTCATATCTTTGATGACTTTGTTAATTTTGCTTGTACTCTCTTTTGTTGATATGGAGTCGATATAGGTACGGAGTACTTGGTGGTTGATGTAAATGTATTCTTCGTCGGGGTGTGCAAAGAAGAGTTCTCTGGCCCATGCAATGATTTCTTTTTCCAGGAGTGGTTTTTGTTGTTGTTTGAGCTGGCGTAGTGCTTCTGTTTCGAGGTCGCTTTGCTCGAACCACATGCGTGTGGTGTTTGGTACGGATATTTTTCTGGATGACAGGTATGCCAGGAATGCGGGTATTTCTTCACACATATCGTTGAGCAGATTGGGTGCTATGGTTTGGATGTGTGGTATTTTGCGTACCCAGAACCGTATTTCATCGTCTTGTGTGTATATGAAATTGGTCTCGAAGTTGGATGTGATGATGACTTTCATATAGTTCCACATCTCGTATTGGTTTTGTCCTTTGTTGTTGACTACTATTTTCTTGGATGTGCTGATGCGCTTGATCATCTCTGTGAATTCACGGTTTTTTTCGACATTGGTTTCGTCAATGCCGAGAATGAGCTTGGCTGCCATGAGTCCGTTGAATTGTGATGCAAGGTCTGCTTGGCCAACTATTGCTGCGTTACCGGGGAAGAGGCGCGTGAGGTAGTCAAGGAAGGTGGTTTTTCCTGTCTGTCTCTCTTGGCTGACGAGGCAAAGCACGGGTAGTAGTTGATTGGGATACATGTATAGTATCTGAAGGTAGTCGAGTCCGAATTGATATTGTTCTCCGAAGATGTGTCGGAGAAACATTTGTGTGGTAGTCCAATCGCCGGGCTCCGGTGTGTAGGGGAATGGGGCGTATTTATTCCAACAGTTGTGTATAACTTGTTGATAATTGGTGTGGCTTGGTATGTTGACGAATGCTTTGTATTTGGGTATTTTCTTGATGAGTTCTCTGCCGTAGTCGTCTGTGATGGTTGATTTCATTCGCTGTGTGAGTTCTACTTCGAGCTCGCCTTCGTAGTTGGATGTGTATGGTATGGGTTTTTCGACTCTTTCGTAATAGTAGTCACCCACCCGTATAAAGTTTTTGAGTTCTCGGGGAATGGTTTTTTCGACTCTTTTTTGCTTGTCGTTCCACTGATAGGTGGAGCCGAAGTATATAAATTCTCTATCCTTGATTGCGTCGGCCCAGTAGTTGTAGAATTGGTCAACGCTCTTGAGGTTGAAGTAGGGTTGTAGTTTTTTGATGTTGACGCTGACGTTCATTTTTTCTATGTACTGCGTTGGCGTGCTGAGTC
>CALGCU010000150.1 GCA_937886455.1 uncultured Bacteroidales bacterium
AGTCTGTCCAGTCATTTCCGTTCTCATGCAAGAAAGAACCACATCCATCCATTTTAGCCTGTTGACGTGTAGAGAATCGGCGTTGCATTTGTTGAGGACTGCGGTATTGATAGTGGTCCACCGCAATACACTGTTGCGCAGTACATCCCATAGGATGAGGATAGCGCCATGACTCATGCCATAGTAACCATGGCCGATGACGCATAAAGCGACGTTCCTTACGTTTTTCCGGCAAAAAATGTACGATGAGATCGCGGTCTTTTTCAAAGTTTCCCGTCAGCATCCCAGAAGCCAGGTCCTCTTGTGTGAGCACATAGTCAGTGCTTTGCTTTTTCACCACAGTGTAGTGTTTCGGTATTTTTGCCAGAAACTCTCTCGGGTTATCCCGAAAAAACTCATCCGCATCAAGTCTGACACACCACCAGTCCTTAGATGACATTTCGTGACGGAAAGCCCTAAAAGCCTTTGCTCTCAGTCCAATGTGAAAAGCACCCGTGTATTGCATAAAAGGCACTATTCGTGGATTATTCAAGGCCAGTTGTTGCACTATCGTCCATGTGTCATCCGTGCTTCCATTGTCCATCACAATGACCTTGTCGCTCCATTCCGCAGCAGCCATAAGAGACTCACGAATAATGTCAGCCTCATTTTTGACGAGCAACAAACTATATATCTTAAATGAGGTCATATTTTGTCAAGTCTTTGAGTAAATTTACGCCAATAATAACGTAATGGATTGGTGTATTTCAGTTGTTTCCAGGGACGGCTGGAATGAGGCAGATGTATCACAGGAGAATCCATCAGCAAATAGTTTTCCAATCCCAGTTGCCTACTCTTGTGAGAGATGAATACATCGTACCAATTCTTAGAAGCATCCAGTTGAGTAAAACTATATCTTTCCAGTAGTTGATGTGTCAGCAGTGTACAACAAAAGCTCAATCTTTTGTTCGTTTTCACCGTGCTTTCTTTCCATTTTCGGGCATATTGATAAGGGAAATTCACTTGTCCCTCTCTATCCACTGTCACCGCAGCCACCATGCCCACCCGATTATTCACAGCATGCAGGAGGCGTTTCAGTGTGTCATTCTTCACCAACACATCCGACTCAACGATTAACAGATGCGCACCCGCATTAATAGCCTTAGTTTGCGCATGTTGCAATGTGAGTAAGTAATTAGGAGAGGGATGTTGCGTATGTTCCGCCCAATTCAGCAAGTTAAAACCATATTGTTCAGCCAACTCTTTGAGGCGTTGCGTATTCTCATCCGTACTAAAATCATTATAGACTGTAAGTTGCTCCGGGCATGAGAGCGTTGGCACCAGATGTTGTAGCGCCAAAGTACAAGTCTCTATAGAATCCTTTACCGGCATGATGATATGTAGGGGCTTCATAGTCATTTAGTAAGCAGTAATAATTCCCGATTTTGCTATTTTCAAGTAAGCTCCGAAGCAGTTACCATATTGCGTCCCAAAATCTCCAGAGATGGCAAGTCCAAAGTCTAATCCCCAAGCCTTTTGTACCCTTTTATTCACTTCCAGTAGCAGGGCAGTGTTGTGGGAAGATAAAGGATTTTGGTATGTACCATAATTATCCACATAAGACGCCATCAGGCGGTAATGAAAGCCATAGATATTACCTTTCATTCCCATGAAATGAGCCCTTACCCTGCTGTTATTCGTTTGCAAGTAAGGATTTCCAATGATGGATGAATAGTAGGTCCATCCTTGTGGGTAAGCCGAGTTATTATAATAAGAATCACGTCCGGCAAATACCAATCCATCCTTATCGTGAATAGGTCCGGACTGGCTTGTTGTGTTGAGGAATTCATACGTTAGTTCCTGAATAAATGGCCATTGTGTTTGTCGTATATTAAGTCCCCACAAACCATCAGCCGCATTAGTACCAAATCCAATGAACTTTGCACTCATATCCTCAAAGATAGCTTGCCAATAAGCCTTGACATGCCAAGCACGATGTTTGAATGCGAGTGTGAACTCTTGGAATCCAATGTGATTACCCTGTGCATTCAGTTGATCACTCAGCGATATACCTCCCGACCGGAACAGCACCACATTCCACCAATCCGACCATGTGTTGCCGTAGTTGACATTTCCTTTGTATCCTCCCCATTGAGCTGCGTGGTGGATTTCATACGCCAAAGAGACAGGAGACGCTCCCCCCAGTCGTAAGCCAGCAAACTTATAATGCAACTTAACCTGTCGCACCTCACTCAAATCATTGAGCCAACCATGCACCAATCCACCTTTAAGTTCAACATATCCAAATAAACCCGGAAAAGGAACATAGTCCTTTATTCCGATGGAAAGATGTGGGATGGAGTGAGCATTCTCTGAGAACAACAGACTTCCAGAAGTGAGATGAGGAGACTGTGAGCCACAACTTAGCGGGGTAATACCAGCCGTTAGGTCAACCACCCATAAACGAGTGTGAGCATATAGTTGTTGAAAATAGCCAGTAATATCTTTTGAGCCAAATCTTCCCGTTAGTTGAACAGCAAAGTCATAGTCCCACCACCTTGTTGGACAAGTAGGTATTTTTTGTACAGCAGCACTGATATTTCCACTGTAAGGTGCAGAAGATATGTTAGCACTTTGGTTTGTTCTGAGCAAGAAAGGAGCCTTTTCTCCCGATGATGCCAAAGCAGACAGATAGGTGTGGTAAGCGATTGTGTCAGCACACTCGATGGTGTTATCAATCATTAGTGGCCACCAGTTCCACCTTTGCGCTTTCATTCCACACATGCAGAAGCAACACAGAAGCAATATGACAAATTTATTCTTCAATTCTGTACCAATTATTCCGTATCTGTCCTTCCGGAGTTTCTCCCAGTCCGACGTATATTCTTTCATTCAGTGTCACCATCAATAAGTTTTCCGCCTGATAAGGTAAGCTTCCAACATATTGCCATTGATTATCAATCGGGCTATATTTTTGCATTGTATTATAGAAAAATCCCGTTGTTAGCGTGTCGCCATAGTGACGTCCCCCCGCCAGATAGATATAATCATTCGTAGCACAACAAGCCGTCGCATTACGTCCACTTCCCAAGATATTATTTCGCGGTACAAACTCTCCTTGTTTTACATTCCATTCCGCCCAGAAGGTAAGGCTTGTATGGTTAAATCCTGTTCCAAAGAAGTGTTTCCCTTGACAGGTAGTCCCCACGATGTCCATAGCCCTTGGTATCATTTCTTTCCTATCTCCAGGCACACGAACAGGAACTTTTTGCCAGACATCTTTATCTATGTCATAGCGATAGACGTCCTGCGTAAACTCACGATAGAAACCGTACAAAGCATAAATAGCCCCGTCCTCAACAAAAAGACAATTTTTTACAGTAGTATTAGCAGGAAAATCAGCGAGTCTGGTCCATTGTTGTGTTTTAGGCGAGAATTTCCAGAAATCTCGCAAATAGCCTTTTTCCTGGTGTAGCGGTCCTTTATATCCCAATCCCAGATAGACATCATCCCCCACTACACATGCTACAGCAGACACCCTTGGTGCGACATTGTCGGGCGTGTTTAGTAGCGTCCATTTATCCTCATCAGGTGTATATTTCCAGAGATTATTCGTATAGTTTCCCTCTGCAGTTCTTCCCGCAAAGATGTATGCCTCGTTGTCAAAAGCAAAGACAGATGCAGCCGCAATAGGAGCAGGGTGAGAAGTACAGGGCGATAATTGAAGTAGTTCCAAAGGAACATCCTGTTCACATGCGGTTGTGAACAATGCCGTTAGCAATAGGCAAATCCCCGTTTTTATCGTATATTTTCTTAATTTTCTCACGATTTGTTTCCTTATTTTCAATTTGAAAGAACTTACTCAGCCATCAAATTAGCATACGCAACCTCCATAACTTCCAATTCAAATCCCCTTCCAGCCATAAACCGATATAACTTATTCCGTAGTTCATAGGTGTCTTTCGCTTTAATTTCCTTGCGCTTTTTATTCATAAGGTATTGAGCCATATTGAGATACTCCTGTTCATCCACATTGGACAATGCCTCACTAATCACATCACTTTTAATACGTTTTTTAATCAGTTCATATCTAATTTTGACACATCCCCACTTATTATGTTTCAACTTATCAGCCACAAAAGCCCTACAATAGCGTTTATCATCCATGAAGAGTTCCTCTTTGAGTTGATTTATTATGTCATTTCAAAAACGCCGGTGTAAAGCTGATAATATTTTCCGCCGAGTTCAATCAGCTTTTCGTGGTTGCCTCTTTCAATGATGTGACCGTGGTCAAGAACCATGATAACGTCCGAGTTCATAACGGTTGAGAGACGGTGAGCA
>CALGCU010000151.1 GCA_937886455.1 uncultured Bacteroidales bacterium
CATTGTACCCCCAATACCGGGTATTGATTCACCAAATGTATGGAACAGCACCGATGCACTCAACATTAACCAACTGCCAACTTCCATTGCGATTGTGGGAGGTGGTGTAATCGGAATGGAGTTTGCCGCGTTGTTGTCTTCATTAGGAGTGGAAGTGAGTGTGATTGAGATGATGCCTGAAATTCTTGGAAACATGGACAGAGAAACATCAGCCTTGCTACGTGCAGAATATGCTAAGAAAGGTGTAACCTTCTACATGCAGGCACGTGTTACGGCTATTGACAACCAAACTGTTCATTTCACACACGAAGAACAAGAAAAACAAATCACAGCCGACAAGATACTGGTCAGCGTAGGACGTAAGGCACGCACCAACAATCTGGAAGCACTACCATTAGAGATGGCTAAAAGAGGAGTTGCCGTTGATGAACACATGCGCACCAATCTTCCCAATGTGTATGCTGCAGGCGACATCACAGGCTATTCCATGTTAGCACACACCGCAGTGTGTGAAGCAGAAGTAGCAGTGAGCAACATCGCAGGCGAAAAAGCCGGCATGACCTATCATGCTATTCCGGGTGTGGTATATACTTGTCCGGAAGTAGCCGGAGTGGGCATAACTGAAGAAGCAGCACAAACAGCCGGAATCCGGTATGGCATTGCTAAACTGCCTATGACCTTCTCAGGAAGATTTGTTGCCGAAAACGAAGGCACGACCGGTTTATGCAAGGTGGTGTATGACCTTGACAACAACAATGTGTTAGGCGTACACATGTTTGGTAATCCTGCTTCTGAGATTATTAACATGGCAGCATTGGCCATTGAGCAGGGTCTCACTGTGAAACAATGGAGAAACATTGTAGTGGGACACCCCACTGTGAGTGAAATCATCAAAGAGACACTTTGGAGCGTATAGCCAAACATTATCAAAGAAGTTTCACATAGCATGAACTTTGAAACAGAGCGTAAAAACACACCCGCTTTTTTGAATGATCTAAGCGACGTACAACGTGAGGCTGTCATCTATAATGATGGCCCCACGTTGATAATTGCCGGAGCAGGATCAGGCAAAACACGCGTACTCACATACAAAGTCGCACACCTGCTGCAACAAGGTACAATGGCCAGCAATATCCTGGCACTCACCTTCACCAACAAAGCAGCACGCGAAATGAAAAGTCGTATCGCAGATTTGGTGGGCGAGCAGGTCGCAAGATACCTTTGGATGGGTACTTTCCATTCTATTTGTACGCGTATTCTACGCCAAGAAGCCG
>CALGCU010000152.1 GCA_937886455.1 uncultured Bacteroidales bacterium
ACATTACCTATGCTAGCGGTTACAGCTCCAAATGCTTCAATAACAGACAAGCCACACAACACGCAGACCAGCGTACCCACCACAATAAGTCCAAGATAAATAATGATAAACGCGGTAATGCCATTCGCTATTCCTGAGTTGATAACCTTGCCATTCATGCGTACAGGTATAATAGCATTAGGGTGTATCAATCGTTTAAATTCACAAAAGACATTCTTACAGAGAAACGCTATACGGCTCCACTTAATACCTCCTGATGTAGAACCCGCCGAACCACCTGTAAAATAGAGTAGAAACATCAACAAGGGTAAAATAGAAGGCCACAATGTATAATCAAATCCAGCAAAACCAGTAGTAGTTATTAACGCTACCACATTAAATGTTGCCTGTCGAAAAGAAGTTTCCCATGTGCTCCATGTGTGAGTATCTGACATAACGAACAATACGATTGTAACAATTACAGAGAATATGCCCATTGCGCTCAGATACCATCTAAGTTCCTCGTCTTCACGCAGTCTTTTTATCTTTCCCTTAAAGAGAAAATACAATAAAGTGAAGTTAACCCCACCCAGAATCATAAAGAGTAACACTACATAATGCACTCCCGGTCCGTAAGCCCCAACACCAGCATTTTTTGTAGAGAAGCCACCGGTAGAGACTGTAGTAAGAGAGTGACACACTGCATCAAACCACCCCATGCCACAGACACGTAGTAATAAGGTTTCTACAATAGTAAGCAGAAGATACATACCCCACAAATACTTGGCAGTATCTTTCATTTTAGGGCGAATCTTCTCATAAGTAGCCCCTGTTACTTCCGCTGTAAACAAGCTCATGCCCCCAACTCCCAAGAAAGGAAAAATCGCCAATGAAAGCACTATAATTCCCATACCTCCCAACCAGTTAGTCAATGAGCGCCAAAACAGCATACCATGCGACAACACCTCTACATCCGTCACAATGGAGGCAGCAGTAGTTGTAAACCCGGATATAGTTTCAAAGAAAGCATCTGTGAAATGAGGTATAGCGCCACTGAAATAGTAAGGCAACAATCCAAATAAGGAAAAGACAAGCCACACAGACGCCACAATAATATAGCCCTCCCGTTTGCCTAATCGCTTATCATTTTTCCTGCCCACTAACAATCCCACAAGCCCTACCCCTAAGGTGATTAAAGCAGAATAAAGAATCGCCATATAGTCATGTTCGCCATAAAGTAACGACACGCCCAACGTGAGAAACATAAAGAGAGCCTCAATAATCAACAAAGCTCCTAAAGAGAACCAAACTATTTTGAAGTTAAACGTCCGCGTCATACATCAATTAAAAAACTTCTCCACTTTACGAATAACCGAAGCCGTGCAGAAGACCACTACTCTATCGTTAGGCATAATCAATGTGTTACCATTCACCAACATAGGTTCTCCATTACGAATCAGTCCTCCGATATTCACTTGGTTAGGCAGACTAAGATCTTTCACCTTGTGGCGCGTAATCTTAGAACCCGGTACCACAATAAACTCCACCACCTCTGCATCAGCACTGGTGAGATGACGTACGTTCATCACAGCCGCATCCAATGTGAGTTGGTAGATGTAACTTGCTGCAATCATTTTCTTATTGAGCACAGTACCTATATCCAGTTCTTCCGCCAATGGTATATAATCAATATTCTCCACTTCAGCTATGGTTTTACCCACACCCATTTGCTTGGCAGCCAAACATGCCAATATATTTGCTTCCGAATTACCAGTCACCGATATAAAGGCATCCATATCCTCAATTCCCTCTTGTCTGAGGGCTTCCATATTTCTACCATCCGCATTGATGATGAGAGCATTATCCAGTTTTTCCGATAACAAGAAGCTCTTCTCTCGGTCTCTTTCCAGGAGTTTTATATGAATATCCTTAGGGAGCATTTTTACAGCATTTTGAATGATGCGACTTCCCCCCATACACATCACATTTTTTATTTCCACCAGTTCTTTTCCGGCTTGTTCCCTAACAAACTCACGATTCTGTACCATTGTCACAAAGCACACCAAGTCATTGGGCAACACTTCATCATCCCCACGTGGAATAATCGTTTCATCCTTACGCTTAATCGCTACAATTCTGTATTTGTCGTGATTAAAGAAACCTGTATTAAACTTGATGTTTACAATTTTGGCATTTTCCCTTACTTTCACGACCAGCATTTCCAACTGTCCGTCTGCAAAAGTCAAATGATTACGGAACCAATTGGTTTCTATGGATTCCGCAATCTCTTTACCAGCCAGCATCTCCGGATATATGAGATAATCCACCCCCAGTTTTTTAAAGAATTCTTTATTTTTGGGTTGCATGTACTCATAATTATCCACACGTGCCAGCGTCTTCTTGGCACCCAAGTTAGATGCCCACATACACGCTGTCATATTGACACTCTCATGCGGTGTGACCGCCACAAACAAGTCAGCATCATCCACTCCCATCTCTGTGAGGTCCTTAATAGAAGTGGGCGAACCGATATAAGTCAACAAGTCGTGATTAGCCTCAATATCTTTTAATCTCTCAGGCGAGTCATCCAAGAGTACAATCTCTATATTCTCACGAGCCAACAATTTGGCTAAGTGTGTACCGACCTCTCCTGCACCAACGATACAAATTCTCATAGTTTATTTTAGTATCTACTTATTTTGTGACATCTTGCTCCCATAGACCGATTTAAAGGAATTATTCCAAAAAATCTTTTATCTTATGGCAAATTCCTATCACATCCAATTCCAACATATTAGATAATTCCGCTGTAGAGCCATGTTGAACAAAAGTGTCATTAACTCCGAGACGTTTTATGCGCGGCGAATAACCATTATCAGCCATAAACTCAACCACAGCCGATCCTAATCCCCCCGTAATAACACCATCCTCCACAGTGATTACTTTTTTAAACTTGGCACCTACTTCATGTAACAACTCTTCATCAATAGGTTTTAAGAAACGCATATCATAGTGTGCCACAGTTGCCCCTGTGTCATACTCGTCATAAAACATCTCTATCGCCTTGCTCACCGTATTACCAATTGCACCGATAGAGACAATAGCGAGGTCATTTCCCTCTTGCAGTTTTCTACCCTTTCCAATAGGTAATTTTTCAAAATCTTTTTTCCAGTTTGTGCATGTTGCTCTTCCCCTTGGATAGCGAATAGCAAACACTCCCTGAGTATCTTGCGCGGTATAGAGCAAATTTCTCAGTTCTATTTCATTATAGGGTGCCGCTATCGTAACATTAGGAATACATCTCAGATATGCCAAGTCCAGCAATCCATGATGAGTAGCCCCATCAGCACCCACAATACCTGCGCGGTCAATACACAGTATTACCGGTAAATTTTGCAGTGCTGCATCATGTATGATATTGTCATAGGCTCTTTGCAGGAAGGAAGAATAGATATTACAGTAAGGAATCATGCCATCTTTCGCCATCCCCGCAGAGAACGTCACAGCATGTCCTTCTGCAATTCCCACATCAAACACTCTTTCCGGCAGTTCATTTTGCATAATGTTCATTGAACATCCTGACGGCATAGCCGGTGTAATACCCACTATTTTGTCATTATTTTTAGCCAGTTCAAGCAATGTTTCTCCAAAAACTTCTTGATAGAGCGGTGGTATTATCTGTTTATTCTGTTCAGCTTTTCTTTCCCCAGTGAGCACATTAAACTCT
>CALGCU010000153.1 GCA_937886455.1 uncultured Bacteroidales bacterium
ATCTTTAGGTGAAATGCAGATGCCTTCAATATTATGATTCTTCGCACGTTCTAATGCGTATGCATTTTTGTTGTTGCGTGCCCACACTGGGAATCGCAAGTCATAACACACTAATACACGGATGTTCACTCCCATGTAACGAACCAGCAATGTGTCGCTTCCTCCGGAAAGGTGTTCGCGTTCGCCTCCCATGGTGAACAGGTGTCGCTTGTCGGCATAGTCCATCTTGCCATCGGGGGTGACAAAGAAGGCACGGTTGTATCGCTTGTCTTCTTCTACAGCAAGAAAACTGCCTGTGAGGGCTATGCCTGTGGAGGCGCTGGTGTGTTTGAGCCATTGCACAGTGGTGCCGTCCATCTCTTCTGCCAATTCCATTTGGTCGGTGCAAAATCCTGTGGTGAACATTTCGGGTAATACGGCAAGGTCGGTAGTGCCTTTTAATGCGTGTAGGCGTTGTTCCCAGAGGGTGAGGTTGGCGGTTTTGTCTGCCCAGATGATGGGGTGTTGTAAAAGGGTAATGCGCATGGTGGGTTAGATTTGAGTCACTACACCGTCTTCCACTTGAAACAGGGCGGATGTAGCTGTGATTTGTGCAATGATTTCGTTGAGGTGTTCGCGATTGGTGTCGGTGATGAAGATTTGTCCAAACTTATCACTTGCCACCAATTCGATGATACGTTTAACTCTGCCGGAGTCTAATTTATCAAATATGTCGTCGAGCAACATCAAGGGTTTGAGCCCGTGTATTTGTTTGAGAAATTCAAACTGAGCAAACTTGAGTGCGATGAGGTAAGTCTTGTTTTGCCCTTGTGAACCCACACGCTTGATGGGGTAGTTGCCGAGTTGCATGTCAAGGTCGTCTTTGTGTATGCCTTGTGTGGTGTAGCCGAGTATTTTGTCTCTTTCTCTGGTTCTCACAAAGGCTTCGCTCAGGTCTCGGTTGTCGAGTTGTGAGGTGTAGTTGAGTGTGACCTGTTCTTGTCCGCCGGATATGTAGGCATAGTTTTCCTGGAAGATGGGCTCAAATGCTTGGATGAACTTTTTTCGCTCGGCATAGATGTAGTCGGCATTGCGTGCCATTTGTTCTTCCAACACAGTGTAGAGTGTTTCTTCTACGGGTGTTTCCATCTTGAGCAATGCATTGCGTTGTTTGAGTGCATTGTTGTAGGTCATCAGGTGTTGCAGATAGGTTTTGTTGTGCTGGGAGATGACTCCGTCCATAAATCGTCTTCTCTCCTCGCTCCCTTCGGCTATGAGTTCGGTGTCGTTGGGCGAAACAAGCACTAAGGGTAGGAGTCCGATGTGGTCGGAGAGTTTCTCGTAGTCTTTTTTGTTGCGCTTAAATTGCTTCTTTTGTCTTCTCTTTATGCCACAGTAGATGTGTTCGGGTTCTTCGTGTCGGAGGTATTGTCCTTGTATCAACATGAAGTCGGCGTCGTGGCAGATGTTTTGTGAGTCGATGACATTGAAGTGGCTCTTGCAGAATGAGAGATAGTAGATGGCATCCAAGAGGTTGGTTTTGCCCATTCCGTTTTTGCCCACAAAACAGTTGATGTTGGAACAAAAGGTAAGGTCTGCCTCTTGGATGTTTTTGTAGTTGAGTATGGATAGTTTTTCTAATCGCATACGGGGTGTGCTTTCCGGTTTATTTGTCGGTGATGATACATTCTAATTCATCTTCTTTCTTGTTGAAAGTCAGTGTATTGCCTTTCTTTTCATCGTCAAGGATGATGTCAGCTAAAGGGTCTTCCACATACTTTTGTATTGCTCTTCGCAAAGGACGTGCGCCATATTGTACATCATAGCCTTTGGTGGCAATAAAGTCTTTTGCTTCCTCGCTCAAACGGATGTCATATCCGAGCTCGCCGGTGCGTTGCAAGAGGCCTTGCAGTTCCAAGTCGATGATTTTGCGGATAGACTCTTGTGACAATTGGTCGAAGATAATCACCTCATCAATGCGGTTGAGAAACTCAGGCGCAAAGGTTTTCTCCAAGGCTTTTTGAAGAATGCCTCGGCTGTAGGTGCTGTTCATGCCGGATGAGGTGTCAAGGGTGTTCATGTAGCCCACACTTCTACCAAATTCTTTGAGCTGGCGTGTTCCTACATTGGAGGTCATGATAATCACGGTGTTTTTAAAGTCTATCTTACGTCCGAGACTATCGGTGAGATGACCTTCGTCCAACACTTGTAGCAATAGATTGAACACATCGTGGTGGGCTTTCTCAATCTCGTCTAACAGGATGATGGAGTAGGGTTTACGGCGCACTTTCTCGGTGAGCTGACCGCCTTCTTCATAGCCCACATATCCCGGAGGTGCTCCGATGAGGCGTGACACACTGAATTTTTCCATGTATTCACTCATATCTACACGGATGAGTGCATCTTGTGAGCCAAACATCTGTTCTGCCAACTTCTTGGCAAGGTGAGTCTTACCCACACCGGTAGGACCTAAAAATATGAATGAACCAATGGGACGATTGGGGTCTTTGAGCCCTATGCGATTGCGCTGAATGCACTTCACAAGGTTGTTGATGGCTTCGTCTTGCCCTATCACGCTTTCTTTCAGTGTGGGGGCCATCTTCTTCAGTCGCACACTCTCTGATTCTGCCATTTTCTGCACAGGAACACCGGAGAGTGATGCCACCACATCGGCAATGTTGTCGGCTGTAACAGGCTCAGGGGCATGCTGGTTTTCTTCTTCCCATTGTGTCATGGCTGCATCCAGTTCTGACTTCATCTGCTTAATCTCATCGCGCAAGGCTACGGCTATTTCATACTTTTGTTCGGACAATACAGCCAGTTTTTCTTCTTCTTTTTGGGCGATGATTTTTTCCATCTCCTCAATGTGTTGTGGCACACCCACTGTGGTCACATGTACACGCGCTCCGGCTTCGTCTAAGGCATCGATGGCCTTGTCGGGAAAACATCTGTCGGTCACATATCTGTCGGTGTACTTCACACAGGCTTCAAGAGCCTCAGGCGTGTAGCGCACATTGTGGTGTTGTTCATATCGGTCTTGCAGATTTTGTAGAATCACCAAAGTTTCTTCTTTGGAGGTGGGCTCTACAAGAATCTTTTGAAAACGCCTTTCTAAAGCACCGTCTTTCTCGATGCTGGTGCGATATTCATTGAGGGTGGTGGCACCAATGCACTGCAATTCACCGCGTGCCAATGCCGGTTTGAGCATATTGGCTGCATCCAGTGAACCGGTGGTGTTGCCCGCACCTACAATGGTGTGTATCTCGTCAATAAACAGAATGACTTCCGGATGTTCGGCAAGTTCGCGCAAAATGGCTTTGACACGTTCTTCAAATTGTCCTCTGTACTTCGTTCCGGCTACTAAGGAGGCCATGTCTAAGGAGATGATACGCTTGTTGTAGAGCACTCTCGACACACGGCGCTGAGCAATGCGCAAGGCAAGACCTTCCACAATGGCTGATTTGCCTACACCGGGTTCGCCTATCAACACCGGGTTGTTCTTCTTGCGACGACTGAGAATCTGAATCAAACGCTCGGTCTCCTTGTCGCGTCCCACAATGGGGTCAAGGCGGTTGTCCATGGCTGCCTTGGTGAGGTCGCTTCCAAAACTGTCTAATGCGGGAGTATCAGTCTTTCCGGGAGCCTCATGTTGGTGGGTGCCGGTGTCTTGGCTGTGAGAACCGGAGAAAAAGCCGGGCTCATCATCCTCGTCATCATCATCGTCATCA
>CALGCU010000154.1 GCA_937886455.1 uncultured Bacteroidales bacterium
CCCCTGTAGCGAGTGCTCGCCCGTCCTATCATTCCCGGGACCATCTCGGGACCACTCCGGGACCACTCCGTAAGAATGAGCCAGGAATAAATCTTTTTACCGGACACCAATATTAAAAAAATAAAGGACTGTATCGTGGTGGATACAGTCCTTTGTTGTGTTATGGTGTGTGTGGTTTACTTTACGATTTTCAGTGTGCTGTTGGCTGTTTGGATGAGGTATATTCCTTGTGGGAAACTACTCATGTTTAAGTCTTCGTTAGCAACTGCTACTCTCACTCCACTTACATTATATATATACATCAGTTGGGCTGATGGGTTGTGGATGGTTTGTCCGTCAAAGTATATACCTTCTTCGTTGGCATCTTCTAATGCTGTGCGACTGGTGATGGTGACACGGTATATGCGTGATTGAATCATGTCGCTCACTACGTATTCTACCGGACGGCGGTAAGAATTAGAGAAGTCAACTGTTTCACCAATGGCGGGTGTTACGTCTACTCCTACGCCTCCTAATGTGAATGTGGGTGTGAGTGCGCTTGTGTCAGCATTTTTCTCATCCAATACTAATGTGATGGTGTTGCTGCTTTGGTTAATAGTAGCTGCCTTTCCGTTGACTGAGAAGGATGTGATTTCTAATGATGGTACAGCGAATTGTTTTTCTGTTGTACTGGTCAAGTAGGTCAATGCATTGTCAATCAACTTATGGGTTGTGCTGTTGAAGTTAGCATAGCTTTGTGATGAGATAGGCAATAGGATGTAGCGACTGTTGAATCCTGCTTTGCGCAATTTGCCCGGTACATCGTGGATGGCTGTAGCCATTGCTTCTTCTGAGCGTTTTGGTGCGGTTGCTACGCAGATAGAACCTTGTAAATATACATCTGCCGGTTGGATGCTGCGGCCACCAGCGCCATTTAATATGGTTAATACATCATTTTCCTTTACATTCAAACCTCTGAAGATAGGGTGTGAAGCTTGCTTGACGGTGATGTCGGTGTTGCCTTCTTCTCCATTGTCAGGTGTACCCCAATTGAGGCGGCTCTTTGAATAGGTAAAGGATTTGAAACTTAACACCGGAATGTCCACATTTTTAATGATGTCTAATGCTTCTACGTTGGTAGCATCAACTGTTTCGGAAATAATCACAGCAGAGTATTCGTTGTAGAGTTTTGCATCTAATGTTGTGTTTTCTGCTTGACGTGATGTCAGTGCGTAATAGTCGCCTACATGGGCTTCAATTGCATCCGGATCGGTTGGTTTTGTCTTGTATAGATACAGCACTAATTTAGCGTTGGGGTCGAGCACAATAATTTTACCTGTGATGGTGTTGTTGAGGCTTGCTTCATAGGCTGAAGTAGCTGACAAGGTGTACGTGTATTCTTTGGGGTAAGATGTTTGGGCTGCCGGAGTTCCTGATATGGTGAAGAGGGTGTCTTTGAATGTACCGGTTACTCCTTGTGGTAGTCCGCTTACTGTGACATTGCTGGCAAATTTTACAGTCCATACAATGTCAGGATAGATGGCTGTGCCGGCTTTTACTCTTACAACGGATTGTTTGCTGTCAATGGTGTAGGATGGGGCAGGGATGTTGACAATCAATACGCCGTTGATTGTGTTGCCTCCTTTGACTGTTATTGTAAATTCGTATTTGCCTGCTTTTGTTGGTTTACCATTGATTAATAATAAATGAGCAGTGTTGTCAGTGGATGTGCTTACTCCTGCCGGTGCGCTTCCATCTTTCCATGTGAAGGTCACATCATTGAGGTTGTTTGCATAGCAGTAGTATGCTACTGTTCGCATGTTGTCGTCGATGTCTACAGTGATAGTGTCGGGTCCTACAACTTGGGTAGCAATGGTGAATGTTCCTGTCAGGCTGTGTGTTTCCGCTCCTTGTGGGTTGAGTGCACTGATTTTGTAGGTGTATTTTCCTGTCGGAGCGTTAGCCGGTCCACTCAATGTAACTGTGTCGCCAGTGGAGTTTGCAGTCAATGAAATACCGGTGGCTTCAGCACCCTCCCATGAGAGTTTGAGGCTACCTTCATTGCGCAATACATAGCGCACTGGGGTCATGTTTTGTGTTTGATATACTACTTGAGTGGTGTCATTTCCATCTAAATGTTTTACTCGTGCTTCGTTGGATAAACGTAGTGAGAAAGCGGCTACAGCACAGTTACTTCCGCCTATTGCCTCTACACGAATAAGATGTTCGCCTGTTGTGATATCAAATGTTCGCACTGTAAATTCCGTAGATAATGTCATGGGTTGTTTTACACCATCAATGTACACAATGAGGTGTTTGCCCTTTGACTCTGTGGCATTATTATCATCGCCCATTACACGGAATTGGTCATAACCTTTGATGTGCATTTCGATGTAGTTGTTGCTTTTCATTTTTACGAATCCCGGCATAGCGGCAAATTCCTCTGTTGCGGGTACTTCCGCTTCTTCTGCTCCATCAGCTCCACCTGTAGAACCTGAATGAACACCTTTTAACCATCCGTCTAAAGATTCAAAGTTGGTTTCGGCTCCGCTGATGTTAGGGTCTGTGATTACATAGCCATTACCGCTATTGGTTGTACCAATACCTGCGATTGTGGTGCTAGCTGGTTTGTAGCGCAACATGTAGTATGTTTCGTATTCACGACCGTTGTACTTGGTGAGTTCGGCTCCCCATCCACCTAATGGCTTAGGTGTTTCGTATACTTCGGGTTCATGGATTGTGAGGCTTGTGGATGGTACGTTACCTCCTGTTCCGGGAGCAGTTGCTTGTGTGAATTGGATGGTGTAGGTCTTTTTAGAACCATCTTCGGCAGTGACTATGATTGTAGCTGTTCCTGTAGGACCGGTGGCTTGTGTAATGCTTACCTTAGCTGCGCTGTGGTTTGCAGTGGCTGTGACTGTCGGAGCATTGGTTTGGGTAGTTGGTAATTGTACTTTGTATGAAGTGTTCTGCGCTGAGAATCCACTCACATTTGTTCCATCTACTTTGAGGCTACTGAGTGTGGCATCATTGGATGCTCCGGGTACGGCAACAGTGAGTGTGACTGTGTAGGATATAGAAGCGTCGCCTTTGGTTACTGTGTAGGTAACAGGATTTGTGAAGTTTTGTGCTCCTTGTGGGGTGTAGCTATCTGCATTGCTTATCTTGACCGTCGGTGTGAGTGCTGTAAGGTCAGTTCCTTCCGGTAGGGTGGCACTGATTGTTTTCTTGCTTTGGTCGATAGTGGCTTTTACACCGGCTATGGTGAATTCGGTGATTGCCGGTTCTGTTGTTACGGGAGGAGTGACTTCGCCTCCACCGCCTTCTCCAGCAATGGTAACTGTGATTCCTGCCAAGCGTATAGTTTGTCCACTTCCGTATTCACTACCGCTTCCAAGTACACCATTTTCGCCCACTTTTTTGAGTTTGCGATAGAGGCGTATAGTTCTAGTTCCTGCAGGGGGAGCAATGTTGGTGTAGTTGGTGCTACAATCTCCATCGTATCCAATGAAAGGTGCTAATTCTTTGTTGTCATAGGCTGTTGTGCTCATTGGACCATTCCAGTAAATGATGGCAGCATTTTTTGCAGCTCCACTTGAATTGTGACTTCCGTGGAAAGAAACAGCTTGCATGTCCACTGTTGCTTTGATTTCCACATAATACTGATCGGCTGAAGAAGGTGTGTTTTTGATTTCAACGATGTCTTCTTTTGCATTTTTGTCGGAACAAATCTGCTGACTTGTTTTGATGGCAAAGTCTGTGGATACTGTGATTCCATCTTTGGTGGTGCCGGCTTTAATTTCTGCCGCCGTGAATGTTACGTCTTTTGCAAACGTGAAGAATGAACAGGCAAACAGCATGCTCATCAGAACAAAAAACTTAGCGTTGTGTTTCATTGTATGATTGTTTTGAGTTAATATTTTTCATTTATACTTTTTGACAAGCAAAGATACCATATCTTTGATGGTGATGAGTGGGGTGTATTGCCACAATAGGTGTAATAATTGCCATTTGTGTGTGAGAAAGCTTGGTTTGTGGTTTTCTTGTGTAGGGGAAAGCGGGCGTAAATGATTTGTGCGTTTCGTTGGTTTGTGGTATCTTTGTGTGAGATTAAAGATTAAAGATGTAAGTTATGAAACGATTTTTTTATTTGTTGTTAGGAGTTATGTGTGTGTCGATGTTTGCTTCATGTCACATGCAAAAGCGTGTTACTATTCCTTCTGGAGGACAGTTGGTGGCTCGTTCGGTAGTTGTGAAAGAAGAGGTGAAGCAAGATACCTTGACTAAGGTGGTGAAGAATGAAGAGATTAAGGCAGTAGAAGTAGCGTCACCAGTGGTTAGTGAAACTGTGGTTGGTGAACCGATAAAAAAGACGGAAGTGGTTGAACTAAAAGTTGATTCAGTTCCAGAAGTGAAAGCTCCGGTTGTGGTGACTACTCCTCCGGCTGTGGAAGTGAAGGTTCGTCGCGAGAGTTTTGCTGCGTTGGATAAGCAGGATGAGGTTGAGGCTAGTAAGGACTATCACGTGGTGGTGGGAAGTTTTGGAAAACAGGATAATGCTACTCGTTTGCGTGCTGTGCTTGCATCGCAAGGACGTTCGCCTATTGTTGTGGTGAATGAACAAGGGATGTATCGTGTGATTGCAATTTCTTGTGAGACCTACGAAGAAGCCCATCGTGCAGCTGATGAGGTTCGTGATGTTTATCCGGATGCTTGGATTTTAGCTCAGAAACAGAAATAGTGTACGAATTTTGCTTCTCGGTGACGCTTGTGATGTGAGTTGGAGATTAGAAGGGTAGGGCGGATATGGTGGATTGTGTATTGAAACTATATTCTCCATTACATAGGTAATAAAAAAGAAGGATGGGCTCGGTGAGCGCATCCTTCTTAGTTTTTCTTTTATGTGTGGGAGGCTATCCCAAATAGCTTTTTAGTAAGCTTTTCTTCGAGTTTCGTTGCAATTGTTTGATTGCGTTTTCTTTGATTTGTCTCACGCGTTCTCGTGTGAGTCCTAATTCGTGCCCAATTTCTTCAAGAGTCATTTCCGGTCGTCCGAGTCCGAAGAATTTTTTGATGATGTCTCTTTCTCTTTCGTTGAGAATGGAGAGTGCACGGTCGATTTCCAATGAGAGTGATTCGTGCATCAGTGTGTGGTCGGTGTGTGGAGCATCTTCAGATGTCATGACATCAATCATGCTACTACCTTCGTCATCACTGAGTGGTGCATCAACTGAAAGTGTTCTGTTGGAAATTTTGAGTGTCTCTGCAATTTTGTCAACAGGTACATCTAATTTTTCTGCAATTTCTTCTACGGAAGGCTTTCTTTCGTTCTCTTGTTCTAATTGTGCTATTGCCTTATTGATTTTGTTCTGCAGCCCTGTTTGATTGAGTGGGAGGCGTACCATGCGCGATTGCTCCGCTAATGCTTGTAGAATGGATTGTCTGATCCACCAAACAGCATAGGAGATAAATTTAAATCCACGTGTCTCATCAAACTTTTGTGCAGCCTTAATCAATCCCAAGTTACCTTCGTTAATTAAGTCAGGCAGGCTAAGTCCTTGGCTTTGATACTGTTTTGCTACAGAAACCACGAATCTCAAATTCGCTCTTGTAAGTTTTTCCAGGGCGGCTTTGTCGCCGTTTCTGATTCGTTGTGCTAACTCGATTTCTTCCTCTACTGTAATCAAGTCTTCACGTCCGATTTCCTGCAAATACTTTTCAAGTGATTCGCTTTCGCGGTTTGTGATGGATTTTGTAATTTTAAGCTGTCTCATATGTTTATTTAGAGTTCTTTTACTTTCTTCTAATATTATTATGCTACGCAAGACTTTCCGATCGATGGTATATCATCGTCGGAAAGACTTTATTGAGAAGCTTTTGTTCTTTCTTCTTTTTTTATCACACTTTATAACGTGAGTGTGTTTGATTTGTTGTGCAAAGTTACAACAAAGGTGTGAATTTTCCAAAGATATTTTTGGAGTATTTTTCACTTCGTGTTGTTTTGACTTTATTTCGCTTCTTTATTATTTGTTTACTATTCAGTTAAGTTGACAGCGTAGTATGCAATTTTTCCATTGGGGTATGCTCCGGCAATAAAGAGTACTTTTTCTTTTGTGTCTCCTGTGACAGCCTTATTGAATACGTCCTTTAGGTCGTTTTCGGTGCGTATTGTGCGGTTGTTTACTTTGAGTATGATGTAGTCTTTTTTGACTCCAGCATCTTGTAGTTTCCCGTTAGAAATAGTTTTTATTTGCAAGCCGTGTGTGATGCCCAATTGTTGTGCTGTTTCTTTTGATACTTCTTTAAAAGTTGCTCCTAATGTTTGTATATCGCCTTCTTTTTTGATTATGTCGGTTGTGCCTTGTTTGTTTTTGAGTTTTACAGTGAGTGATTTTGTTTCGTTATTTCTGATGATTTTGATGGTTACTTCGTCACCAGGTCTATATCTTCCGATTTGTTCTTGTAGTTCGCTGACTGTTTTAACTTGTGTCGAGTTGATTTTTGTAATGATGTCTCCTTCTTTTATTCCGGCAACTGCGGCAGCACTAAGTTCTATAACATTATTTACATATACCCCTGCGGGTGTTTGTATGTTTTTTTCTTTTGCTAATTCTAATTCAGCTTCTTTTAATTTATCTCTCTTAGAATTAAATCTCTTAGGTTCTAACACTATTACTACTTTTTTCATAACTAATTTAGCAGTATCACTAGCATGTTTAACATTTATCTTAATTGGATCTTTAATTCTAACAACCATATTAGCAGGTTTCTTTTCTACAGCCTTCTCTACTTCTTCAAATACATGTTTCTCATCAGGTAATTCTATTTTTTCAATCTCTAATGTTTCCACAGAAAATTCATTTAATAAATCTAATATTTCTACCTTTTCTTTAGGTTCTTCTTTTTTCTTAGATTTTTTCTTTACTCATATTTTCTTTTTTAAAAAGTCTATATAACTTTCTTTACCTGGTTTATAATTAAATTTCATTT
>CALGCU010000155.1 GCA_937886455.1 uncultured Bacteroidales bacterium
TGACATACCCCCCTGCTCACTTCGTTTCGCTCGTCCCCCTACTTAGGGCGACAGTGCTTTTTAGTTAGTTTTTAAATGTGAGAGAGCCATACAAATAGATTCTATAAATACTTCACTATGCTCCTTATGGAGGGACAGCTATGTTATCAAATAAGGAACTTCCACTCATTGTTCTTACAGGAGGAAGCATGTGTGGAAGTTCTTTAGTTATGCTATGTGCGTGTTAGATACCGAGGCTTGCTTTGATTGCCGGTACTTTTGCCTCCGCTTCAGCAGTGGCTTTGTCATAGTCTGCCGGTGTAGGCATAGCAGCCGGTATTTCAAAGTAGAACTTGATTTTTGGTTCAGTACCCGAAGGACGGACAGAGATTTTCATACCCCCTTCCGTGAAGTATTGAAGCACATTACTTGTAGCATTGAGTGCCATAGTGATAGGCGTTTCCACCCACTTACCATCCACCAATTCACGTTGAATCAAAGTTTGGAAGTCTTTCATCTTCACCACCTTTTCACCGGCTATTTCCATCGGCGGATTTTGACGATAGTCAGCCATCATTTGTTTGATTTCATCCGCACCCGCTTTACCCGGGCGTACAACATTGATAGTAGTTTCACGTTGGAAACCATACTCCATGTACATATTGAGCAGATAGTCATAAAGCGTCATTCCGTTATCCTTAGCATAAGCTGCGATTTCACATATAAGGCAAATAGCAGAAGGAGAACATTTGTCACGTACAGCATCATAAGGCAAGAATCCGAAGCTTTCTTCCCCACCACCGATGTATTTACGTGTGCCTTCCCATTCACGAATACGATTGGCAATCCACTTAAAACCTGTATATTCATCTGTGAGTGTGACACCTTGTTTATCAGCAATCTTGCGAATCATTTCGCTGGTAACAATCGTTTTCACGAGATAGTGTTCCGGACGAAGTTTGCCGAGTTTTTTCATATTATTGATGATGTAATAGCAATACATCATGCATGTTTGGTTACCATTGATGATAGTCCATTCCCCTTTGTCGTTTCGGCACACAATAGCAATACGGTCAGCATCCGGGTCGCTTGCAATAACAAGATCAGCATTCAATTGTGTACCGAGCTTCATACCCATAGTCATTGCCTCAGCATTTTCCGGATTAGGGCTCACCACAGTTGGGAAATTCCCATCAATCACCATTTGTTCAGGCACTACATGTATATTTTCAAATCCCCAAGAACGAAGGCACATTGGTATGATTTGTCGTCCAGCCCCATGAAGAGGAGTGTAGACAATGTTAAGGTCTTTTTGGCGCACGATGTTTTATTGGTCGATCATTACAGATTTGACTGCCATCATATAGTCATAATCCATTTCACCGCCAATAATCTCAATGAGGTGTTCATTACCTTCCATTTTAACATCTTCCATCACAACTTTATTCACCTCATCAATGATACCTTGGTCGTGTGGTTGCAGCACTTGGCTACCATCTTCCCAATAAGCCTTATATCCGTTGTATTCTTTGGGGTTGTG
>CALGCU010000156.1 GCA_937886455.1 uncultured Bacteroidales bacterium
CATCCTCGGGACCATCTCGGGACCACCTCGGGACCATTAGATAGGAATAAGAGAGGAATGAACTTTTTTTATCAAGCACCAATAGATTGAAATAAGTCACACAGCAATAAAAATAAAAGAGCGTATCAAAAGGTCACTTTTGATACGCTCCTTGAATAACAAGACGACAGCACTATGCTTCTTCTAAGATTGCCTTAATCCATTTCCAGCAAGTTGCTGTCGAACTAATACTTAAACGTTCATTAGGCGAGTGCACACCTGTCATGGTAGGCCCCACTGAAATCATATCTAAGTGAGGATATTTCTTCAAGAAAAGACCACATTCAAGACCGGCATGAATAGCACGCACCTTGGCTTCCTTGCCTTCTAATCTTCTATATGTATCCTGTGCCACTTTAAGCAAATGTGAATCTACATTGGGTTGCCATCCCGGATAACCATCTCCATGACTCACTTCTGCTCCACCCAAAAGGAAAGTTGTTTCTACCATATACATGATGTCATACTTGGCAGACTCCATAGAACTGCGCTGACTGGTGTTCACTACAAGTTTATCATCTTGGCGCTTAACTGATGCCATATTGGTAGATGTCTCTACTAATCCGGGCATAGTGCGACTCATGGCAAACACACCGTGAGGACAAGCGTAAAGCACCTGAAGCACTCTGTCGCTAAAGGATTTGGTAAACACTCTGGCTGGCATTTCTTGTGAGTCAAGCGAAAGGGAAACACCGGCATCTGTGAGTGCCAACTCACTCTCTATCATGGCTGTGAAATGATTGAGTTGAACACGAAGTTGTTCTTTGTAAGACATAGGCACACACACATCTGCATAAGCCTCACGCGCAATGGCATTACGCAAATTGCCTCCATCGATATGCGCAATACGCAGGTCTGTTTCTTTATTCACTTGATAGAGATAGCGCACCAAAATCTTATTAGCATTGCCTCTACCTTTTTCAATGTCATCGCCGGAATGACCACCAAGCAAACCACTCACTTTTACGCGGGCTGCAAAATAGCCTTGCGGAGCTTCTTCTTCTTCAATGGTAAATTTTGCCAATGTATCTATACCTCCGGCACAACCAATAAAGATTTCTCCATCGTCTTCTGAATCAAGATTAATCAGACGACTTCCTTCAAAGAAACCTTCTCCAAGAGCAAATGCACCGGTAAGACCGGTTTCTTCATCCACGGTAAACAGACATTCAATAGCAGGGTGTTTCAATTCATTTGAAGCCAAAACAGCCAATGCTATGGCCATACCAATACCATTATCTGCACCAAGTGTAGTGCCCTTTGCTTTAAGCCAATCGCCATCTACATAGGTTTGAATGGGGTCGGTATCAAAGTTGTGCACTGTGTCAGCATTCTTTTCACACACCATGTCGGTATGGGCTTGCAATACTATACCGGGCTTATCTTCATATCCGGGAGTAGCCGGCTTGCTGATAAGCACATTATCTGCTGCATCTGTCTTGCATGCAAGGTTGTGCTTTGCTGCAAACTGACGGAGATATTCCATGATTCTACCCTCCTTTTTGGAAGGACGTGGTATCTGAGTGATAGCCGCAAATTGGCTAAACACTTCTTGGGGTTCTAAATGTTGCATAGAGATGATTATTTATTGATGTTTATTTCTTTCTTTTCGGTTGGAGCAATCAAGCGTAAGTAGTCTTCTGGATAGCCCAAACGACCTATCTTTTCTGGAATGCCGGCTTCGTTGGTAACAAACTTACCATCTTTTTCTACTTTCACCACTCCGTCCATATATTTCACAAGGAGGTACTGTCCTAACTCCTTCCACGACTGAGTGGATTGTTCGGCTTGATCGCATGAAAACTTAGTGAGCAAGTGACGCGCTTCTTCTTCTGAAACTCCTTTTGCCATTTGATCCACAGCTGGAACTAATTGGTTGAAATAGTTTTCCCAAGTGGCTTGATGAGCGCGAATGTCTTTCAACATATAAGAGTAGCGAGAATAAGCAAAATTCGCTACTGCATTATAGGTCCAGAAAGCCGAAGTGGGTGAATAAACTGTCAAAGCTCCATTGTCTTCGCTAAAACATTCAGGCACACTGTATATTCCACAATACATAGGAACATAAAGGTTAGTGGCTGCATCATCCACACCAAACCACAGAATACCACCAACATAGTTCGGCAACCAAGAACGCATCTGAGCTACAAACGACCAACCGGTTTGTTGAGTGGCTGTAGGACGAGCAAACCAATACTTTTCTCCATCTAACTCAAAGTACAAGGGGGTATGACGCATTTTGCTGTTAAACGGACCGGCTCCGATACCTTGTGTAATGTCAAGTTCAGTTCCTTCATACTGGTCGCGCATATAGTGCTTAAAGTCTTGAGCCGACACCTTCTTATCGGGCTTGATATAAAGAGGCATACGCTCTGACGACTCACCTTTCACATATGGAAGGTACTTATCCATATCGGCATTAACCTGACGGAAGAAACTCCACACACGCGCTTCACACACCCACAATCCACTAAAATCAAGAGGATTGTACGTATCTGAGAAACTGAAGTTCTTGTCACTGCCTTTATAATAACCTTTCTCACGAGCAAAATCTACTACATCGGGAGAATACATCCAATTCTCTTTATCCTTGAAGTTGATTTGAGTGATACGCGCTTGGTTGGCATGTCCTGAAACACAGTCATCTGGAATACGTGTTGCTACCCACACAGCGCCTTTACTACCTGGCCCTTTACCTATCAACTCCATAATCCACACCTCATTAGGGTCTGCAATAGAAAATGACTCTCCCGAACTGTAATAACCATATTCAGACACAAGGTCGGTCATCACCTTGATGGCTTCGCGAGCGGTACGACTGCGTTGGAGGGCAATATATATCAAGCTTCCATAGTCTATCAAACCGGTGCTGTCTTCCAATTCTGGCCTTCCTCCCCAAGTTGTCTCACCAATGGTCAATTGATGCTCATTCATATTACCGATAACGGAATAAGTTTGAGCCACCTCGGGTATCTCACCTAAATACTTACCTGAATCCCAGTCATAAACCTTACGCATTGCGCCGGGCTCATAGGTAGCTGCGGGATGATGATACAATGCGCCATACAAAGAATAAGAGTCGGCTGCATAAGTCACTAAAGTAGAGCCATCAACAGTAGCCAATTTACCCGCTAAAAAATTAGTACATGGATACACTGCCAATGGCAACAAGAACATAACGCATAGCGTCAAAAGGTGTTTTTTCATACATATATGATTTTAGATTCTACATATGGAGCAAAGATAGTAAGAAAAATCGATTAAGAGAGAGAAATATATACAAGCCGAGCAAAAAAAGACAAAACAAACATATGCATACGTATATCATAAAGTAAAACAAGACATAAGATAACGAAACACAATAAAAAGATATTTGCAAATATGACACATTAAGACTACCTTTGTATCACAAAACAATGACACAGTGAAATCAAAACAAAACACAACGGATTTATCAAAGAGAAAAGCACCGCGCAAACACAGACAGGTGATTGCTCTCAATGACCTTGAGTTAAAAGCACTGGAGCGCTATTGCCAAAAATACCATGTAACAAACAAGTCAAAGTTTATTAGAGAAACTTTGATGCGTACGATTCTAAAAAAATTCGAAGAAGATCACCCCACCCTGTTCTAACCTACAAGGTAAAGCCTAAACGAAGACCACCATTTAACAACGAAGTGTACCCATTACGGTAAAACACTTCTGAAGATATGCTCTCAGACACCTGAGCACCACACTGCTGAGCCTTGAAAAACAATGCCATAAAAAAAGTCTGATGCTTCACTCCCACCTGACGTTGCACTCCCACAGAAAGCTCACACAAAGGACCTCCACGCAACAAACCCTTTAACTTAAATGCATAGCCCGCATCCACACCAACATAAGGAGACCAAGACCTTTCCGGCAAAAGATAATATTCCATACGTGCAAAAAGCGGCAATAACTGTTGCTGAGATGAAGCATTAAAACGACAATCATAACCCACACCGCCACCTACAAAGAAACGACGATGCACCACATCACGATAGCCTATGGCCACCTTGCCCTCTATGCCTCCACCAAACACAGGTGGCAATGGCTGATTGCTCAAAGAAGCCTGAAGAGATATATGAAGCAACACGGGCTGACCACCCTTGCCGGACTCCACTACATGACCACGCGGACGAACACTCTCCTTGTCACACTGAACCACACTGCCGGATGGCTCAATAAACACCCACTTATCTTCTGTTTCATGCAACAAATAAGCCTTCAACACACCTTTGTCCGGCAAACGCATACGATGTAAAGTGTCAGCCACAACAGCCCGAACATCTGACATAGGATACTGATACGTAGTACCATCATCGGTTTTAAGCACTATCACATCATCAGTCTGAGCCTTCACAACACCGGCAAGCGAATGACCCGCACGAAAAAAAACACGCATCCTCCCTTGCGCCACCGCCGAAGGAACAACCAACGACAAGAAACACAAAGGGAGGATGATATATGAAATAAATTTATTTTTCACTTTCGCGAAGCGCTTCCATTACATTAATCACATAATCGCCCATCTTCTCACACTCTACTATAGTATCCATATAAGTAACACTCGCCAAGTAATCATAGTCATGATTATTAACATTCACAGCATTCTGGTTTTTCAACTGATTGCGGAAATTGTTAATCTCATTCTCTATGTTCAACGAACGATTAAATGTTTCAAGATCCAGTTCCTCATCTGAGTTAAGCGTCTTTGTCATCTGGAAAATAGCACCCTCAATGAGGTTAAACATCAACTCTACATTATCATTCATGTAAGTTGTATAAGAAGACTTATCATTACGCTTACGCTGAAGAATACGAGCCAAATTAAAACATGCATCACCCACACTCTCAATCTCCGAAACAATGCGAAGCATAGTCTGAGTCTTATGCTTACTCACACTACTCAAACGACCCTCTGCCACCTTAGCCAGATAATCGGCAATCTCTATCTCCATACGGTCACTGATGTTCTCATACTTCTCTATGCGGGTATATATCTTCACAAACTCATTGTCATTCTCCTCTTTACACAAATCCCTCACCATGCCAAACATACGTTGCGTACGCTCACTATACACACCGATTTCCTTGCGAGCCTGAAGAATAGACAACTCTGACGTAGAAAGCATACCGGTTGATATATACTTGAGTTGAAACTCTTCATCAGTCTCCTTCTTCTTGATAATGAGAGACACAAGATTAGCTATCGGCTTCACAAACCATATCATCACACAAGTATTGGTCACATTAAACAAAGTGTGAAACAAAGAAAGAGCATAAGAGGTTGACACCTGATAATTCAAATACTGCTCATGAAGTCCCGCCTGCTCAGCCGATAATTCTGAACTATTATTAATAATCAATTGCATGGTCTCTTCTGGAATAGAACGAGCAAACTCAATCAAATCACGAGGATCACCCACACCCATACGCTCTACAAGAAATGCCACCATATGCGTGAACGGATAAAACAACACCAACATCCATATCACCCCAAATATATTAAATATCAAGTGAGAAAATGCCGCGCGCTTAGCCGACACATTCGCCGGAAGAGCTGCAAGGTTAGCTGTAATTGTTGTACCAATATTCTCTCCTAACACCATAGCCGCCGCAAGTTCAAAAGGTATCCAACCATTCGCACACATAATCAACGTAATGGCCATCGTAGCCGCTGATGCCTGAACAATCACTGTCAACAACGCACCAATAAACAAGAACAACAACACAGACAAATAGCCCATGTCGGTATAATTCCGCACAAAAGCAAGCATCGAAGGATTAGCATTCAAGTCTGGAGCATTCGTCTTCAAACCATCCAAACCCATAAACAACAACGCGAAACCTATGATAAACTCACCCATGTAACGACGCTTATTGTTGCTTGAGAAAACAAAAGGTATCGCCAAAGCAATCAATGGAACCGCTATAGAAGAAATGCTCACCTTAAAGCCCAACAACGAAATAATCCAGGCCGTCACGGTAGTACCTATATTGGCACCCATTATCACTGTAATTGACTGAACCAATGTCAACAAACCCGCATTAACAAAACTCACCACCATCACAGTAGTTGCAGAAGATGACTGAATCAAAGCAGTAATCAATACACCCGTCAACACACCCGTAAATCGATTCTTCGTCATCGCCGAAAGAATAGCACGCATCCTGTCACCGGCCACCTTCTGAAGAGCCTCGCTCATCAGCTTCATACCATACAAAAATAGACCAAGAGAACCTATTAAAGTACAAAAATCAAGTAATGAATAATTCATGAATGAATAACCTTAAAAATTACGCCGACAAAGGTAAGAAAACGCCGCCAAATCCCCAAATACAAACACACCATTATACCACACCCACCCACAAAATTCAATACGAAAGGACTTATAATTATGACCGAACTCAAACAAACCTTAACCACCGAAGAACAGGAGCTTATTCAAAACCCCATAGGTCGCTGGGGCGAGGCTTGGCAGAAATATATGAAAGAAAACTGCACTCCCGACGAAATCTCGGCAAATTTCAAGGACGGCGAATTTGATGAACTTGCCCGACGGATTGACAGCGAGGCTTGGGAAATGTGGGAGCTGCTCCGCAGACAGTACACCGAAAAAAATCCCCGACCAACTACTTTCAACGAAATCGTATCGTGGGAGAAAATGCGTTCTCTCACGGTTGAACACGAGGTAATGGAGCAGATTGTTCTGCAAATCAGAATGCCCGTTTAAGGGGAAGATTGCAAACCACAGTCATTGCAATCTTGCAATGTTGCAACCTTGATGATTCCAGCAAGTCGCAAAGGGAGTGCAGAGGGAACGTCTGCCCCTCGGAGAGCCCCTGTATCTGTGATATGAAAGCAAGGCTGGAATGTCACAGATACTATGGGGTTATCTATGACAAGTCATAGATAAAAAACTGCTGCGGCGAAAAAGAAAGGAGACCGAAAATGGCAAAGACTGTTTCATTCTGTCAAGGTAAAGGGAGCCTGTCCCACAACAACAGAACATTCAGACCGAAGAACGTGGACAGCTCCAAAAGCTGTAATAATATCACCTTTGTAAAAATGCCTATCGAGCAGGCTTATGAAAATTGCTTTGCGAAGGCGGTCGAACGATACAACGCAAAGCAGAAAAGAGCTGACCGCAGAATTAAAGACGGATATTTCCGTTATGCGTTTTCACACGCACCCTGCAACAATGTGATTGTTGCGGCTGACAAAAGAAAGAGCTTTTATGAGGATATTGTTCAGATTGGCTGCAAGGACGATACGGGCACAGGCTCGCCCGACGCTG
>CALGCU010000157.1 GCA_937886455.1 uncultured Bacteroidales bacterium
TTGCATAATCAAGGTAATTGTCAAAAGCAGTAAGAATCATAATACAGATTTTAGGATTAATTTCTTTTAGCTTCTGCGAAAGCTCTATTCCACTTATTCCTGGCATTTCAACATCAACTATAGCAATATCATAACTATTCTTTTCGGTCAATATAAGTATCATTGGATACAAAAATTCCATCTTTAATGGTTTTAACTTGAGTGTAGAATTGCTTATATGTAGTTTGAATACCAAAAACGCCATTTTCATCTGGAATTAGATTTTTAAATTCAATCTTTTTGCCATCCCTTAAAACAACCATATCAAGAGGTTTGTAAGGATCTGAAATTGCATTTGCTAAAGAAATTGGAGTTGTTTCAATAGGCTATGCAGATGGAATAATAAGGAAAAATACTAATCGCTTTGTTTTTATAAATGATAGAAAATATCAAGTAGTTGGAAATATATGTATGGATATGTTGTTTATTTGTAGTTTCCCAACTAAAACTTTAGGTATGCCAACACGTAAATCATATTGGTTGTCTTTTTCAGAAATGTACCCCTTTATGAGTGAAACGTCAGATACACGAACCGGTAGTTCCAATGCTTGTGTTAAGTCGTATGTGTCGTTTAGTTGTATGCTAAAGTCTATTTCATTTTGTGTAGTGCTTTCTTGTATAAGTTCCTTTTGTGATGTACTAAACAAAGATGGTAGTTGTTCAGCAACGAGACGTTGGAATGTTATAGGAAGTGAACTATATTTATACGCACCGGTGAAATGGGCTTTTACAAGGTCTGATTGCACCAATACCTGCGTGGTTGTAGGAGTGGTGGTAGAAGATACGTTGATGTTGTTGAGTGTAAATACTTTGTCAGCATTGCGGAAGGTAAGACTATCCAATAGGATGTAACCATTCAAGTTATCCAATGAATTTCCTTTCATATTGACATTCACTTTACATTGTAAATCAGAGTCTGTGTATTTATCTACAAAGTGCAGTGCATGTAAGTTGGCTTTGTCTAAAGAGAGATCAAATCGGTATTCCGGGAGTGATTGTGTGAGGTCTATCAATCCCTTAAAATCAGTAGATAAGTTGGGGTCGTCAATAGATAATTGTCCGTTAAAACCTTTAGGCGTGAAGTAGCCATCAGCATGAATACCGGTATAGGCATATCGGTTAAATTCCAGCAGGTCAATGTCGCCTTTTATAGTTCCGTGTAGTGGGTGTAGGGTGTCTTGCTGCACCTCACCACTCACATCCAAGGCAATATGTCCTAATGAGCGATCGCCGAGTAGATTGCCTATGTGGAAACGATTGGTTTTTACATTGCCGTTGAAGCGGAGTGATTGGAAATCGTCTTCTGCGTTTAACACCATGTTGAGTGATAATGCGCCAAGTTGAGTTTGTAGTTTCCCTATTGCTTCTAAATGGTTGTACACACCGGAAATGTTTCCTTTGTATTGAATCTTTCCCATTGCCTGTATTGGCTGTGGTAGGGAGTAGGGTTTACCTTGTAAATCAGATAAGAAGTCTTGCAATATATGTGGTGATACAGCCAGTTCATCAATTTTAGCATGAACTTTAGTGGCTAATAAATCAGGTAGCCCATCAAGTTTAACCTGTCCCGACAAAACAGGGGGCTGATTATAATCAATGTGAATGTCATTTACCTGTAGATGGTTTATCTTTCCGCTGACAGATAGTTGCATTCTTACAGCCCCATTCAAAGAACTCAGAGTGGGGTGTATCATACAGAGGTCTTCCAAGTCAATCGTGCTGGGCTCGATGGGTAGTTGTACATAGAGATGGGCGATACCTTTCTCCTTTACCTCATCATAGTGTAGGAGAATACTATCTGTTTGAATATGACTATGTGCCATCTGCAATGTTATCGGTGCTATGGTGGCTTTCGAGTGGTTGGCTTGCACATGTGTGCTCAGTCGTTCTATGGTCAAGCCGCTTTTCTCTTTTCCACTGAGGTGATGAACAAAGGCTGCAAGCGAGTCTTTGGCAAAATACCTTAGAGACAGGTGAGTCTCTATTTGCGACACATCAATGTCATACGGATTTAAAAAAGATAATGTGTCACAAGGATGTCGTTCATCGCGAAAGCGAAAATGACTATTATGCAGATAGATGTCTTCTAATTGTAAGAGAATGTCTAACTCTTTCTTCTCAGAAGCGAACAGAGGTAGCATATATTGATAGTTGGCTACGCCGGCTGTGTCATATTCCAGAAAGATGTATGCAGAGTCAATGTCAAGTCGATTGATGATAAATTCTTTTTTGAAGAAACGCCAGAAGTCAAAATGAGCATCAATGTTTCCCAATGAAATCATTTCATGTTGATGTTGGTCGTGAATACGTAGGTCGTTCACAACTACGTGACTAAAGAAACGATAATCTAATCCCCCTATGCTTACTTCACTCCCTAAATACTCCGATAATTCAATAGCAGCCACTTGAGCAACAAGTGTTTGTATCTTTCTGTTTTGTAGGAAGATACACGCGGTGATGAGGATAAAAGCAAATAATCCAACAACCAAAGCTACTATTTTCAAGAATTTTTTTATAATTTTGGCCATTATTTCACGTTACAAAGATAGTGCAAGGTGAGTGAAATAGCAAAATAAGCTTGCTTAATTTTGTATTTCCGAACCGCCGCCTATATATTAAAAGATAGTGCAAGGTGAGTGGAAACATTTCATTGCTTAGTCATTCTTCTCTCCTTCTCTATATAAAACCAATAGATAATGGATAAAGTTTACATACTGGCAATAGAATCTTCATGTGACGACACATCAGCCGCAGTGTTAGTCAATAATTGCTTGTTGGCTAATGTCACAGCAAGTCAGGCCGTGCATGAAGCCTATGGTGGAGTTGTACCGGAACTGGCTTCTCGAGCTCATCAACAAAATATCATTCCTGTGGTGGATGCGGCCATTAAAAAGGCGGGGATAGACAAGTCACAACTTTCTGCTGTTGCCTTTACGCGTGGTCCGGGTTTACTCGGTTCTTTGTTGGTGGGTACATCCTTTGCCAAAGGTCTGGCTCTCTCTCTCAACATTCCCATGATTGATGTCAATCATTTGCAGGCTCATGTACTTGCTCACTTCATTACACAAGTCGGTCAAGAGGAACATTCTCCCGGTTTTCCTTTCTTGTGTTTGTTAGTGTCCGGGGGTAACTCTCAAATCATTCAGGTGAATGCCTATGATGATATGAAGATAATCGGTCAAACTATTGATGATGCAGCAGGTGAGGCCTTTGATAAATGTGCCAAAGTGATGGGACTGCCTTATCCCGGAGGTCCTCACATTGACCGATTAGCCCAACAAGGTAACCCGGAACGCTTTACTTTTGCCAAACCCAATATCGCTGATTATGATTATAGTTTTAGTGGATTAAAAACCTCTTTCCTCTATTTTCTGCGCGATAATCTAAAGGAAAATCCCGATTTCATCCGGCAAAATCTTCCTGATTTATGTGCCTCTTTGCAGAAGACAGTTGTAGATATCCTGATGAAAAAACTCATCAAGGCAGCAAGAGACTTGAAGATTTCGCAAGTAGCAGTGGCAGGAGGAGTGTCTGCTAATTCCGGTCTTCGCCAAGCCATGCTTCAGGCAGGAGAAAAGTACCATTGGGATGTCTTTATACCCCCACTTGGATACACCACTGACAATGCAGCTATGGTGGGTATTACAGGGTATTTTAAGTATCAAGATAAAAAGTTTTGTTCCATAGACGCTGCCCCATTTGCAAGAGTGGAAATATGAAAAAACTCCAACAAATATACTCCGGTCTTCGTCCTTATGCCGATGTGATTCGTTTTATGGTCGTTCTGTTAGTGGGTAATGCACTGTGGAAACTGACTTTTCAAGGCGATGAAGCAGGTAATTACATCACTTTCTTAGGCAACGACCTTACCTATTTCTTCTCGGTTGCATCGGCTCATGTGGCAAAAGCGTGTTACATGGTGGTGCATGCTTTTGAAGATACGGCTCAATTGGTTTACGGTCACATCATTACATTCCCCAATAATACCACCATATCTGTTGTCTGGGGTTGTTCCGCAGTGAAACAAGGCCTATTATTCACGTTGATTATGCTTTGTGCAAGAGGAAAATGGGTGCACAAATTATGGTTTATCCCCTTAGGCTGGTTGATGGTTTATGCGTTTAATATCATGCGTATCTCTATCATTGCCCTCTTGATACACCATCATCCCACATGGTTTGAGTTCCTGCATGCATATCTCTTTAAATACCTTTTCTATGGTATGATTTTTGTCTTGTGGGTGGTTTGGACGGAACGTTTTACTAACCAAAGTAGCAAAGAAAAATAACAATTAGGTTATCACCCGCATATTTGCAGTGTGGGATATATTATGCTACAATAACTTATAAATATGGATTTATCAATAGAATTTTTTCTGCTAATAGCTTCTTTATTACTGTTTTTTAGTCTTGTAATTGGCAAGACAGGTTACAAATACGGCGTACCCACCCTTTTGTTATTTTTAATCATAGGGTGTATTGCCGGCACAGATGGCTTAGGACTCATTGATTTTAACTCTCCACAGATGGCGCAATACATCGGGGTGATTGCCCTCAATGTCATCCTTTTCTCCGGTGGTATGGATACGCGTTTTGCCGAAATACGCCCCGTGTTGGTTCCCGGTGTACTTTTAGCAACAGGTGGTGTTTTGCTCACAGCTTTGCTCACAGGAGGGTTCATCTATCTTATCACAAACAACCTGTTTCACTCTATCACACTCACCTTAGTCGAGTCACTTCTTCTGGCAAGTATTATGGCTTCCACCGACTCCGCTTCTGTATTCTCCATTTTGCGTTCCAAAGGTCTTCATCTCAAGGAAAATATGCGTCCTCTTTTGGAGTTGGAAAGTGGTAGTAATGACCCGATGGCATATATGCTCACAATTGTGATGTTACAACTACTCAACTCCCCCGACATAAGCGGATGGGCTGTGCTTGGACTCTTGGCTAAACAACTATGCTTGGGAGGACTCTGTGGTGTTGTTTTAGGAAAAATCGCCGTTAGGATAATCAATCGCATAAATCTCAACAACGACGCACTTTATTCCGTCCTGCTTTTCACCATTATGCTCTTCCTTTTTGGCTTTACCAGTTTTGTTGGAGGAAATGGCTATTTGGCTGTATATGCAGGTGGTCTTTTTGTAGGTAACAGTCGCTTTGTTCACAAGCGTAGTTCGCTCAAATTCTTTGATGGGCTCACATGGCTATGCCAAATTGTGATGTTCCTTTCTTTAGGACTCTTGGTTAATCCTTCAGAACTATTGCCTGTGGCTGGTGTCGGATTGCTTATAGCTATTTTCATGATTATTATAGCCCGCCCCTTGGCGGTTTTTGCATGCCTGTCTCCCTTCAAGAGATTTTCATTCAAGGGCAAGTTGTTTGCTTCTTGGGTAGGACTCCGTGGTGCTGTGCCCATTATCTTTGCCACCTATCCATGGATTGAAGGCGTACCACATGCTAAAATGATGTTTAATATCGTGTTTTTCATCACTATTCTATCACTTATTTTGCAAGGCACATTTATTGCAAAACTCGCTCATTGGCTACATCTTGATTTGCCTATGCCACAGAAAAATCAACTCAAAGAATTTGATGTTGAGTTCTCAGATGACATCAAATCAGCCATGTGCGAAATGAAGGTCAATGCAAAGATGCTGGAAGATGGCAATAGGTTGATGGATATTGCACTTCCCGACCACACACTCGTGGCAATGGTAAAACGAAGTGAACGTTACTTTATCCCCAGAGGAAACACTCGTCTTGAAATCGGAGATGTCATTCTTCTCATCACAGACGATGAACAAGCGATGAGAGAAACCATGCAGTCATTACATGTTCAGTAATATCCTTGTCTGGTAAAATTCATCATAATAAAATTTGCGGCATTATGGTATTCATAATGTCGCAACTATTTTTTGTAGTCCCGCCGGGAATCGAACCCGGATCAACGGTTTAGGAAACCGCGATTCTATCCATTGAACTACAGGACCCCTTTTTATTTTCAAGGTGCAAAAGTAGTCAATATTTCCTATAGTTGCCAAATATAGACACAAATTTTACATCTTTGCCTACTTGCTGTAAATGAATTCCGGATTTAAATACTCAGCTTCTATAGCATCAATGGCTTCTAAATCCTCTGTTGTCGGTTTGTAATAGTCTTTACACCACACCCTGCTAATCTCATCAGCCAGCTCTTCAGTTGAATGGAATCTTTGTGGTGATGCGGTGACTATTTCCTTAAGGTTTCTCACCCTTTGCCTCTTTCCACCCCGTGTTTTGCCAGTTTTTCTTTTGAGGGTGTAATGGCTTGTTGTAGTTGATTAAAATCTACATCATAGAGCATTGTTCCATGCACAATTGTAGAGTAGGGAAGAGCAAAACATGCATTCCCTGACACCTTGTGTTCCCCAATCATAATGTCGTTATGTGTTGACTTCACAGCCTCATAGCCCAATTCACCAAGACAAGCGGACATTTTGTCCAGATAGTCTTGAAACACCTGTTCGCTATGGGTGGAAGGCGCCAAATAACTAATCATTAGGTTTCCCTTGTCAGCATACACGCATCCACCGCCACTTTTTCTGCGATACATCGCAATGCCCTGTTCACGACAAAAATCAGTGTTCACCTCATTTTCCATCACCTGATGTCGCCCAAAAATCACAGTGGGTTCCACAATCCATGTGAAGAGCACCCCCTCTATTTCTTGCCCTACAGTTTGGGCTAATTCATTGAGTCGTTTGGCAAAATACTCCTCAGCAGCCAAGTACCACACAAGCCGCTTACCTTCTGGCATTTGTATAAATAGATGATTCATAATGTTATAAACTATACCTTTAATCCGATTGATAGTCATTTCCTTATTTTGTGTAAAGGTGCTGATTTTATTTTATCTGTGCAAATAGTCCGTGTTTCAATATCACTGTTTTCTTTTTATTTCTATAAACATTCACAAGTCCATAAACCCTTGGCCTTAATATCATCAAAATGTCAAAGAGCGCTTCGTTTCATCGCAAGAGATTTGTGAAACACTGCAAATATACAACATCAGAAAGTTGCATCTTTACTTTCCGTTACTTTGCTTTACATTATGTTACAATAAATTACGTTATGATATGTTTTGTTACTATCAAAAATTGCGATTAAGTGAGGGCAGAATCAAGCTTGCTTGAATTATGCCGAGCACAAGCAATTTATGTAAAATTGCGATTAAACAAGTAGGATTAAGATACAATTATCATCAATATAAGAAAACCCTGAAAAGGGTTAAATTTTAAAGCATAGTCCATTAGGGCTATGAAACAATAAGATACAACACAAAACAG
>CALGCU010000158.1 GCA_937886455.1 uncultured Bacteroidales bacterium
GGGGCAAACATTTTCTACGGCGGTTTAGGGGCTATTGCCACCATCAATCCAGAAGAAGAAGAGCGAGAGCCTGTGAACTTTCCTGACCTACCCTATAAATGGAGTTTGAACATCACAGCAGCTGCCGGTTGTGTAGCCGAAGATATAGAGGACAAGAAATTTGCGCTCGGTACATTTCATGTTGGTGCAATTTATAATGTGTGCAACTGGTATGGAGTGGGTGCCGGTGTAGATATGTTTTACAATGACGGGATTTCAAAAGACACACGCCGCAACCTGTATAGCAAAGATGCCCGCATTACTTATGGTCCGAAAGAGAAACTTCGCATTGGTCTCAGCATAGACAACGAATTTCAGTTTGGCATGTTGACAGCCATTTTGGACTGGGGATTTTATATATATAACCCATCCCGCAATTATTATGATGAGTACGTGAGAGAAAATTGCAAAGACGGATTAGTAAAACGTCCATTGTTTTATAAGTCGAAAGGTCCGGGAACAGAACAAGCATTTCATTATTTCCGTTTTGGAGTGAAATGTCGTGTGTGGGACAATCTATATCTGCAAGCGACAGCGAAAACTCACTTACAGATTGCCGAATATGTGGAATTTGGTGTGGGTTATCAGATACCATTCTTACGTAAAGGAAAGCACCTTGAAGGCAAAAGTATTTTGTATCATCACCACAAACAATGGTGGAAGGACTAATCGTGAATATGCACCTATCACATAAAGAAATATCATAACAAACAACCCATCAAAAACAGTATATAACCATGAAACCCTACAACGAACTTAGTATAGCAATTTGTTCAGACCATGCAGGCTATGAACTCAAACAAGCAGTGATAAACCATCTTCAATCAAAAGGTGTGATGGCGATTAAAGACTACGGATGTCACTCAACAGAGAGTTGCGACTATCCTGACTATGCCCATCCGATGGCGACAGCAGTGGAGCAAGGTGAGTATGAATATGGCATTGCCATATGTGGTAGTGGAAATGGTATTAGCATGACAGCTAATAAGCATCAAGGCATCCGTGCCGCTTTATGTTGGCTTCCAGAATTAGCTCAATTAGCGCGTCAACACAACAATGCCAATGTATTGTCAATGCCTGCAAGATATATTTCAACTGAGTTAGCCATGGAAATAGTTGATGGCTTTTTTCAATCAGATTTTGAAGGCGGAAGACATATCAGACGCGTTGAAAAAATCTCCTTATAGTTAAATCTCGTAAAAAAACACTATCTTTGTAGTTCCCATTTGGAAAAGTGGGAACTATATGTATATATTAACCTGAAGAAAGATTTCTTCCTAAATTAATGTATTATAATGAGTATAAAAAAGAACATTGTCGCACTGCGTCAGAAAAAAGCCATCGTTGAGATGGGAGGAGGCGAGAAAGCCATTGAGAAGCAATTGGCAATGGGTAAACTCCCTGCACGTGAGAGAATTCTCTCCTTGCTCGACCACAAATCATTCCACGAGTATGACCTTTTTGTTGAACACGAAGAACGTAACTTTGGTATGGACAAGAAGAAGCTCGCTGGAGATGGTGTTATTACCGGAACAGGTACCATTAATGGCAAGCCTGTGTGTATCTATGCACAAGACTTTACAGTGATGGGAGGTTCTCTTGGTTTGAAACATGCCAGAAAGATTACCAAGATTATGGATCATGCTCTCAAAATGAAGATTCCTTGCATAGGCATTAACGACTCCGGTGGAGCACGTATTCAAGAAGGTATTGGAGCTTTGGCCGGCTATGGCGAAATATTCTATCGCAATACAATGGCATCAGGGGTAATACCTCAGATATCTGTGATACTTGGTCCATGTGCCGGAGGAGCAGTATATTCTCCAGCTTTGACTGACTTTGTATTTGTAGTAGAGAACATTTCTAAGATGTTTATCACCGGTCCTAATGTCATAGAAACTGTGCTTGGTGAGAAGATTTCACAAGAAGACCTTGGAGGAGCGCGCATACATGCAGAAATCACCGGTAATGCTCACTTCTACGCATTGAGCGAACAAGAATGCTTTAAACAGATTAAGGATTTATTAGCATTGTTACCTCAGAACAATGAAGAAGCGGCTAAGTCAGTGACTCCCAAAGAGCCTAAAACACGTAAAAACATTGAGAATATCATCCCAGCCAGTCCGAAACAGCCATATGATGTGAGAGACATTATCAGAGCGCTTGCAGACGAATCACACTTCCTTGAAGTGCATGAATTATGGGCAGCCAATATCGTTGTAGGCTTTGGTAGAATGGGTGGTGAAACAGTTGGTTTTGTTGCCAATCAGCCTTTATATCTTGCCGGTGTGCTTGATTGTGATGCATCAGATAAAGCTGCACGTTTCATTCGTTTCTGCGACTCATTTAACATTCCAATTATTACCTTGGAGGACATGCCGGGTTATTTACCAGGAGTAGACCAAGAACATGCAGGTGTGATCAGACATGGAGCAAAAGTGCTTTATGCCTATTCAGAAGCCACTGTTCCAAAGATTACCGTCATCCTTCGTAAGGCATATGGTGGAGGTTATATTGCCATGAACTCTCGTCACCTTGGTGCAGACTTTGTGTTTGCATGGCCAAGCGCAGAGATTGCGGTAATGGGTCCCGAAGGAGCAGCTAACATTATCTTCAAGAAAGAAATAGAAGAAGCCGAAGACAGCGATGCAATGCGTGAGATTAAGGTGCAAGAATATATTGATAAATTTGCCAATCCATACGTAGCAGCATCCAAAGGATTTATAGATGCAGTTATCGAGCCAGGCGAGACACGAGGCTTATTGCTCCACTCTCTGTCTATGGCTAAGAAGAAATATGACTATAGACCAACAAAGAAACACGGAATTCCACCATTCTAAAATGTGAACATTATGGAAGAGAAGGAACAACAGTTAGTGGACTTTGCAGTGACAGCACGTAAATATAAGACACGTCTGACAGCAAAATACCTACAACGAAAACCCTGGGTTAACCCCAGTGCGTTTGAGATACAGTCATTCATTCCCGGCACTGTGATAAAGATATTTGTGGAAGAAGGTCAAATTGTAAAAGAAGGCGAGCCTCTTTTGATTCTTGAAGCTATGAAGATGCAGAATAGGATTGACATGCCTTTCACAGCCAAAATCAAGAAAATCAGCATAAGCGAAGGAGAACGGGTGGCAAAAGACACACTCATGATAGAGTTAGAAAACATCTAATAATATCGATGCAACATAATAGAGAAGTGCAGACAAAAGACTATCTTTGTACTGCACTTTTTTAATACATATACACCATGGTTAGAATAGAAGAAAGCTGGAAAGAGGCCTTGCGTGAAGAGTTTGAGAAGCCCTATTTCGCTCGCCTCACACAATTTGTCAGACAAGAATATGCCACCAAAGAAATATTTCCTCCGGGTAAATTGATATTTAATGCTTTTGATAGTTGTCCTCTTGATAGGGTGAAAGTGGTAATTATTGGTCAAGACCCATATCATGGTATTGGTCAAGCAAATGGGTTGTGTTTTTCAGTGAATGATGGTGTGCAAGTTCCACCATCTTTGGTGAACATATATAAAGAGATTCATCGTGAATATAACACTCCTATTCCCTCATCAGGCAATCTGCAACATTGGGCAGAACAAGGCGTGCTTCTTCTTAATGCCACTCTCACTGTGGAAGCCCACAAAGCCGGTTCTCATCAGAATAAAGGCTGGGAAACATTTACTGATAATGTTATTAGAAAATTAAATGAAAAAGAAGTTATCAGAACAAATTCAGATACGTGCTTGTAGATGAATATCAGGATACAAACTATGCACAGTTTGTTTTAACCAAGCTTATTGCCGATGGCAGACGTAACATTATGGTTGTCGGAGATGACGACCAGAGCATTTACCGCTTCCGCGGAGCAACGGTAGAGAATATCCTCGGCTTTGACTCGACCTATCCAGACGCCAAGCTGATAAAGCTGGAGCAG
>CALGCU010000159.1 GCA_937886455.1 uncultured Bacteroidales bacterium
TGTGGTATGAGTTTGTACATAAATGCAGCACGTTGTTCAAGGAAAGTATATCCGTAGCGTACTGCTCGACGTAAAATACGTCGAATCACATATCCAGCTTTAGCATTACTTGGTAGTTGTCCATCAGTGATTGAGAAAGCAATGGTGCGGATATGGTCAGCAATCACGCGCATCGCTACATCAACATCCTTATTAGTTCCGTATGTACAGTGGCATATTTCCCCGATTTTTTTGAGCATTGGTTGGAACACATCCGTGTCGTAGTTGGATTGTTTTCCTTGCAAAGCCATACACAAGCGTTCAAATCCCATACCCGTATCAATCACCTTATTAGGCAATGATTCAAGTGACCCATCCGCTTTTCGATTATATTGCATGAACACATTGTTCCAGATTTCTATTACCTGTGGGTGGTCGGCATTTACCAAAGATTTTCCATCCACTTTAGCACGTTCCTCATCTGAGCGCAAGTCAATGTGTATTTCCGAGCAGGGTCCGCATGGTCCGGTATCACCCATTTCCCAGAAATTGTCATGTTTATTCCCGTTTATAATTCTATTGCGGTCAATGTGTTTTGCCCAGAATTCAGCCGCTTCATCATCACGTTGTAGTCCTTCAGCCGGTGCGCCTTCAAACACCGTAACATACAAGCGGTCTTTATCCAAGTGTAGCACCTCTGTGAGGTATTCCCATGCGAAATTAATAGCTTCTTCTTTGAAATAGTCGCCAAATGACCAGTTTCCCAACATTTCAAACATGGTGTGGTGGTAGGTATCGTGCCCCACCTCTTCCAAGTCGTTGTGTTTACCGCTAACACGGAGACACTTCTGCGAGTCAGCCACTCGGGGATATTTTATTGGGTCGTTGCCCAAGATGATGTTTTTGAATTGATTCATTCCTGCATTGGTAAACATCAATGTAGGGTCGTCTTTGATTACCATCGGTGCAGAGGGGACTATTTTATGTCCTTTTGAGGCGAAATAATCCAAGAAAGATTGTCTAATTTCCTTTGACGTCATCATTTTTATATCTTTTTATATCCAACTAATTACTTATTTTGTTCATTTCGTTAAGAATTTGCAAAGGTAGGCATTTATTTTGAAAAATAGTTATGCTAAAAGAAACTATTGGTGTCCGATAAAAAACTTATTCCTATCTTTATCCTTCGTGTATCCTACGACTATCCTACGACTATCCTACGTGTATCCTACGTAATGGTCCCGAGGATGATAGGTGTTTGGGAAGTCACGCAGCGCGCTATAGGACGGGTGAAACCTTTAGGATGCTCGTTGCCTTTCACGTTCGGGATTACAAGCAAGCTTGTAGTTCGCTCACTTACTCAAAGTTTTAGTCAATTTTCTAAAGGTCCCGCTACGCTCCATGAAGCAGGAACAGTGCTTTGGGGTTAGTTTTGGATGTGAGAGGTGTAATTTATTCAATCCGAATAAGGCGCACAGATTGCGCATCACAACGATTACCTTTGTCCACATCGAGTCTTTCCGGATTGAAGATGAGGCGCCATGCAGTGTTTGAGGCGTAAGCTGTGGACGACCAATAGCCGCCGTACGTACCTTCGATATACAAAGTGCCATCACAAAAGCGACCGCCCGCTGCCGGAAAAAACACACTATTGCCATTGGCTCCAAGGAACCTACGTCCATATACCCCATTGTAAGTAGTCCATTCCCATGCACATTTTTTTATAAGTTCTTCGTAATGCGCTTTAGTAGGCAGGTTATTACCAAATTCACTTACAGCTTCTTCAAATTCATAAAAATCCCCATAATCCTCCGGAGAATCAGCGCCGACATTCACAGCAGACCATTTAACAGAAAGGCCTAAATCTACATAGCCGGACTTCGCTATATCATCATTAGGATTAGTAGTATCAGTACCTGTATTTCCAGAACCATTGTCCAAACTTGTACTATCAGAGCTTGCACCTCCGGAATCCACAGAAGGGATTTCAGGTGCAATATCCTTTACTCTCTTGCCTACAACCGCAACAAG
>CALGCU010000160.1 GCA_937886455.1 uncultured Bacteroidales bacterium
AATTGATGTAAATCACTGAGCCCAAAGTGTTGTGCTTGATTGATGAGTATGGTGTTTACATTTGGAATGTCTATTCCCGACTCAATGATGGAGGTGGCTATGAGTATGTCGTAATCATAATTAACAAAGTCAGTCAAGATACCTTCTAATTGTTCCGGAGGCATTTGTCCATGTCCAATAGCAATGCGAGCCTGTGGAACAAGGCGTTTGACCATATTTTGAAGGACTTCTAAATTGTGAATCCTATTGTTGATGATAAACACTTGTCCATTACGATTCATTTCTCGCTCAATGGCTTCTTGGATGATATCTTCGTCTTTGATATTGATGAGTTCTGTCAGGACAGGGTAACGGTTGGGCGGCGGAGTGTTGATGATGGATAAATCACGCGCACCCATCAAAGAAAACTGAAGTGTACGAGGTATCGGAGTGGCTGTTAGTGTCATGGTGTCGATGTTGACTTTCATTTGACGTAGCTTTTCTTTTACAGCTACACCAAATTTTTGTTCTTCATCAATGATGAACAGTCCTAAATCCTTGAAGATGACTTTTTTGTTGACTATTTTGTGTGTGCCGATGAGAATGTCTATCGAGCCTTCAGCCAGTCGTGTTAAAATGTCTTTTGTTTCTTTGGTGGTGCGGGCTCGGCTGAGGTATTCCACAGAGCATGGTGCGTCTTTATAACGTTCTTTAAACGAATTGTAATGTTGGAGTGCTAATACGGTGGTGGGCACTAATACGGCCACTTGTTTTCCATCACACACCGCCTTAAAGGCAGCACGCATGGCAATTTCGGTTTTTCCAAATCCTACATCGCCACACACCAATCTGTCCATAGGTACTGAAGATTCCATATCTTTTTTGAAGTCGGCTGTGGCTTTAGCCTGGTCGGGCGTGTCTTCATAAATAAAGGAAGCTTCTAATTCGTGTTGCAGGTAGTTGTCGGGTGAGTAGGCAAACCCTTTTTCTGCTTTACGTTTAGCATAAAGGAGAATTAAATCACGTGCGATGTCTTTTACCTTGCTCTTGGTGCGTTCTTTCAGACGTTCCCATGCTCCACTGCCTAATTTATTGATGCGTGGAGAGTCGCCTTCCTTTCCTTTGTACTTGGAGATGCGATGTAGAGAATGTATGCTCACAAAGATGATGTCATCGTCTTTATAGATGAGTTTTACCATCTCTTGTAACTTGCCATTAACATTGGTGCGAACCAGCCCACCGAACTTACCGATACCATGGTCTACATGTACCAGATAGTCGCCAATTTGAAACTGATTGAGTTCTTTGAGTGTCAGAATAACTTTACCCTTGCGTACACTTTCTGTCTTGAGGTTGACACGATGAAAGCGCTCAAATAGCTGGTGGTCGGTGTAACAACACAGGGATAAATCGTGGTCGATAAATCCCTCATGAATGGTGTGGTCTATAGGAGTGAAGCGGATGGTTTCTCCTTTGTCTTCAAAAATAGATGCTATGCGGTCGGTTTGTTTCTTGCTGTCACTTAAAATGTAGAGTTCATACCCGTCGTTAGATAGTTGTGTGAGCGATTGACTGATGAGGTCAAAGTTCTTGTGATAAAGGGGCTGGTAGGAGGTGTTGAAAGTGACAGAAGCATATTCACAGAAAAACGATTTGGAAGAAAACTCAATGGTGAATTGCTCCAAACAATGCGTGGTTATGGCATCATAATCAATGTGATTTTTTCCTTCTTTAGAGGTGCTGTCTAACAGATTGTTAATGTGATTTTGAACATAATTTAAGTCATTAAAAATATAAATTGTGTTCGGTGGGAAATAGTTCAGAAAGAAGGAGTATTGATTATTTGATTTAGATAATTCAGGAATGATTTCTATGTTTTCTTTCCTTTCGGTGGAAAGTTGTGTTTCTATATCAAAAAGTCGGATGGATTCAACTTCATCTCCCCAGAAATCTATGCGATAGGGGTTTTCGCAGGCATAGGAAAAAATATCAACAATGCTTCCGCGAACAGCATATTGCCCCGGCTCATATACAAAATCCACTTTTTGAAAACCATGTTCAAAGAGCGTGTTTTGTATCTCATCAATGCTGATGGTTTGTTGCGTGTGAAGAGCCAGTGTGGAGGTGCGTAAGTTTTGAGAGTCAACCACCATCTCCATGAGGGCTTCCGGGTAGCTCACCACAATACATGGAATGGGGTTGTTGGCCAACCGATTCAATGTTTCTGTGCGCGAAATCTCGTTGGCAGGGTCATTGAGCCGATTGTGTGACTTTGTTTTGTAGGTAGATGGAAATAAAAAAACATCCTCTTCAGATAATAATGTGCGCAAATCCCCAAAGCAATAGGAGGCTTCTTCTGCATCGTCCAAGACGATGATCATGTGTTGCTTGGTGTGTAGGAAGATATTGGCCAAGGCAATATAGCGTGCCGATGCATACAGTTGCTGAATGAGTAAGTGTTTCTCATGTCCGGATTTGAACCACTTCTCAATCTTGCGTATGTGAGGGTGTTCTCTGTATAAGTTGCGCAGGGCTGTTATTTCCATGACATTCTTCCTTTAAAAGTGAAATCTATTATCAGAGTTCATCTAATGGGTTTGGTTGGGTGTGTCGTTTGTGTATGTCTTCACTTAGAAGACGGTATATTTCTTGTTGGGTAGAGGAGGATAACATGGATAGATGTTGTTCCATGACGTGTTGATCGGCACGCTTAGCCGGACCGGTTTGTGCATCCCGGGGTGTGAGCGTTTGTACTTTGGCCGCAGTCTCTTGAATGAGTGGTAATAAGAGTTTAAAAGGCAGGTTTGAAGTTTCAAGAAGTTCGGCTGCATTAGCATACAGACAGTTGACAAAATTACAAGCAAAAATGGCTGCCAGATGAAGTTGTCGGCGTTTGTCTGTGGTTATGAGGTGTGTGCTTTTGGAGATGCTTTCTGCTAAGTGTGTAAGGGCTAAAAGGGATTTTTCGTTGTTGCCGTCGATACAAATGGGGATTGTGGAGAAGTCCACCTCTCGTTCCTTAGAAAAGGTTTGGAGGGGGTATATGACACCATAATCGCCTTCGTGGGGACAATATAAAGGAACACTTCCTGCAGTGTGAACGTGTAGTGCATGAGGGATGTGTACTTGTTGCATCACTTGTTTCACCACATCATCTTTTAAGGCATAAATGTAGACATTAGCGTGTGTGTTGAGCGCTTGTAGGTCTGTGGTGTAGGGACATGACAGACGCTCAGCCAACCACCGAGCAGAAGCTTCGGTTCTGCTGTACACTTGGAGAATGTCGTGATGGGCATCTTGTAGGGCTTTTCCCAAGTGAACAGCAACATTTCCTGCGCCTATTAAAACAATTTTCATAGAAATACTATTCTGATGCTACGCTAACCTTTATTTCAGGAAGACTGTTGATGTCTTGAGGTAGTTTCATGGAATATAACACAGCCTCTAATTGGCGTAAGGCATTGCGTTTCTTTTGTCCGGCACCATAAATGAATACTTCCGCCGTGATGATACGTTGATGAATAGCATCCAGACGTGTGTGACTGATAAATGGACCACCCATGGCGTCACCTTCCATCATGCTTATCTCAGCGCAATATTCGCCCTTCACGTTGATGGCTTTGAATTGTGGGGGAATGTGTCGATATTCTGTGCCTACATATGAACCTTCCACACCGCCGTGTATGTATTGTTTCATGATTGAATCACGTTTGGCTAATAGGTAATCCTTTGTGAAAGTTTCCTTGTCTGTGTAAGGGTAGGAGTAAATCACGATGTCTTTTCTGATTTGTCCTTTGTAATCACTGACCCATAGAAAATCTTGCTTTTGTGTCATTTGAGCAATGTCGTTGGGAATGTTGATCTCAATACCAAACATTTGATTGGCAGCTTGACGTGCTTCTTGATTGGTGTAGCCCTCATAGAACTTAACTTGACGGTCAATTTCTTTTTGCACAAAGTATTGAGCAATGCGCTGACCTTGTGTGTGCATCAAGTCCATAAAGACTTCGCAATCAGGAGCCGCCACTTTTACTACAGCTTGGGGTTTGGCCCATTGGTTGACGTAATAAGATATTTTACCTTGTGTGTATTTGCTTGAGTCAATATCGGCAATCAGAATGTTTCTGACGGGTTTTAATATGCTGGTAAAACCATTGAAATTAGTGTGAGATAAAGAAAATAAAGGCTCAATTTGAGGCATACACACCATGTCGGCCGCCAGATAAGCACGCACAGAGTCTCCGGGAGCTCCTTTCCAATAAGGGGTCTCCATCACCACAAGGTTTTCATAGATAGTACCCGTCACGCTGGGTAGTAGATTACCACTGTCTTTACAACTCGTTAAAGCAACGATGCCGGCAAGGATAAGGACAAACTTTTTCATGTGACTATTCTTTGTTGTTGGTTTGTTTTTGTTTAATGGTCAAAGGATTGGCTGTTAACTCCATGTGTAGGGTTCTGTGCTTGTGTACATCAATGGCAGCCAATACAGCTTCTCTGAATGAATGCTCGTCGGCTTGATTTGTACCGGCGATGTCAAAAGCTGTGCCATGAGCCGGAGAAGTGCGAATGATGGAAAGACCACATGTGTAGTTTACTCCACCACTTCGGTCTAAAGCTTTCAGAGGGATTAAACCCTGATCATGGTACATGGCCAATACAGCATCAAAACGTTGGTAGGTGCCATTGCCAAAAAAACCATCAGCAGGATAAGGACCGATGGCCAATACACCGTGTTCTTTTTCAGCTTGTTCGATAGCAGGAATGATAATGTCCTTTTCTTCATTGCCCAACAATCCTTCATCTCCACCATGAGGGTTTAATGCCAGCACAGCAATACGTGGACGACGAATGCCAAAATCTTGCTTTAAACATTGTGCCAAAGATTTCAATTTGTTGACAATCAGGTCAACAGATAAATGAGAGGCCACCTGGCTGATGGGGAGGTGATTGGTGACTAAAGCGACGCGTAAACCCTCTGTGGCAAGTAGCATAAGAGGTGTGCTACCCTCCATGGCAAACTGACTGGATAGAAATTCAGTGTGTCCGCTAAATTGGAATTCATCGGATTGTATGGCATGTTTGCTGATGGGTGCAGTAACCAAAACATCAACATCACCATTCTTAAGATCCTCACAAGCTCGTCGTAAGGAAATCAAAGCAGCCTTTCCGCTTTCCGGAGTGGGTTTACCTATTTGCACTGGTGTCTCATCAGCAACACATTTGAGTACGTTAAATTTATATTCGTGGGCTTCAGTAGCCTTGTTGATGTTGTAGAAGTTTATGTTGATGTCCTCTAAAGTTTTCTTGTGTGTAGCAACTATTTTGGAAGAACCATACAAAATGGGTGTACAAACTTCCATGAGGTGAGGCTCGGAGAATGTTTTCAGAATCACTTCATAGCCCACACCATTAATATCACCATGTGTGATGGCTAATTTAAGTTTTTTTATGTTAGAATTGCTCATGATGTATTTTGCTATAATCGAGTTTGTTTAAATCGTAAGGTTTGCGGTCTTCGTTTTTATATCCAATAGATATGACACAAAGTACAGCATATTGTGATGGTATGTTTAAAAGTTCTTTTACATACGCTTCAGCCGTTTGTGACTCGCTTCTTTCGCGACGTTGAATCTGTACCCAGCAGGCTCCCAGACCTAAATCTGTAGCGGCTAACTGGATGTTATGTGCAGCAATAGATGCATCTTCCATCCATGTGTCACTTCGTTCTTTGTCGGCAATCACAACAATCCCTAAGGCAGAATTGGCTAATAATTGTGAACCGGCAGGACGTGCTTCAGATAATTGTTGAAGGACTTGTCGGTCTTTTACAACGATAAATTCCCAAGGATTTAAGCGCTTGCCGGCCGGCGACATGAGAGCTGCAGTGAGAATTTGATTGAGTGTTGTTTCATCTATGCTACGGTCTTCGTATTTGCGAATACTACGACGATTTTGGAGTAATTCAATAAAAGATTGCATATTCTATGTATAAAAAGGTTCATTGGCAAAGGTAGAGTAAAATTATTATATCGCAAAATAACAAGTCAACTATGCTTGTTCAAGACGAAATGTGGAGAAAAACTTGCCTGTTTCCGATTTTTTTTTTATATCTTTGCAAACGAAAATAGCTGAGGTCTAATTTAGAAAAACAATTTGAATGAAAAGTGGAGCAAAAGTCTTGTTTATATCACAAGAAATATATCCGTATCTAAATGAAAATCCTTATTCCTTATTGGGGAGAAAATTGCCGCAAGTAGCACAAGAGGCAGGATGTGAAACACGTACATTTATGCCTAAATTTGGCGAAATAAATGAGCGCAGGAATCAGTTGCATGAGGTGATTCGTCTCTCGGGAATGAATTTGATAAT
>CALGCU010000161.1 GCA_937886455.1 uncultured Bacteroidales bacterium
TATAATCACACTTCCGGCTTCTACTTCTACTATACCGGTGGTGGGATATGTTGCTGCTGAAAGTAAGCAAACTGTAGTGACAGAAACTAATGCCATCACGGGAGATACAAAAGTAATAGTGAAGGCTGAAAATGGGGAAACTACTACTTATAAGGTTACTTTCAAAAAGGAAAAATCAACAAATGCAAAACTTGCGAATATCCTTTTAAATGGAGTCTCTATCGCAGGCTTTAATCCGCAAACTACAGACTACCAATATATCTTGCCGGTAGAAACTACTGTCGCTCCTACTATTACTTATGTTAAAGGAGATGAACGTCAACATGTCACATTAATATCTCCGGCTGTCGAAGGTACTGCTCAATTGATTGTTGTTTCTGAAGATGCTTCTGCTTCTACAACCTACTCAATACAGTTAGCATTCAAACCTTCTGAAAACAAGACCTTGCAAAAAATCACATTGACTCAGAGAAATGTAGCATACGAAAAAATCCTCACAATGGATGATTTCGCTACTTCTGATACGGTCACAATCGACTGGATTGCCGACATACCTGCCCCAACGGCTACTTATGTGGCTGCGGAGGAAAGACAAATGGTGGCGTTGGCTGATGCTGGACTCAATGGTACGGAAATCTTGGTGGTGGCAGAGGATGGTTCGCAAAGAAAATTTGTAATACGCTACAACATCGTCAAAACAAACGTGGCTATGTTGAACGACTTGCAAATGTATGATGCCACCACAGGATCATTTGCTTCATTACCTGACTTTGCTTACGATAAGTTTGAATACACGGTAGAACTCCCTTGGCGTACTAAGGTGGTACCTGTACTCAATCCTAAACCGATGCTCAAAGGACAAATCATTGAAATGACCTATGGCGGGGTAGATGATCCTACTAAGATTGTAGTGACGGCTGAAGATGGAGTGACCCAACAAACGTACACGGTGAATTTCAAAGTGAAAAAGTCAAGTGTGGCAACACTCTCTGCTATCTACTTTGATTATGACAACTTACAAGAAATTCCAGGCTTCAATCCTACTACTTATGACTACACCCTCTCTCTCCCTTATGGTACTAAGTCTGCACCGCTCTTAACATGGGATCTGGGCGAAGAAAATGGTTCTACACTGACTGAACAAACGGTAACGTATGAAGCTGGTAATCTCTACACTCCGGCTACTATTAAGGTAAAGGCTGAAGATGGAACAACACAAACCTACACCATTCGCTATTCTGTTGCAGCCAGCGGAAAGGAAAATATATTAACAGGAATCACTGTCGGAACAACGTCGGTAATCCTACAAAAGGATGTTTATAACTACGTGGTTGACCTACCGTATGGCACAAAGGAAATCCCAACTATCAATGTAGCTAAATCTTTCAAGGAACAAAGCACATTCATCACTTCTAAGGGCATCTTGGGCGGAACACGCATTGTGGTTTTCTCAAATGATGGAGTGACAAACCAAACGGTTTACAACCTCTCTTATAGAGTGGCACAACAACCTGTACTCCTCTCTGCTATTAAAATCGATGGCGTGGAATTGCCTACATTCGACCCAAGAGAAACTTCTTACATCTGGAATGTGGAAACCATCCCAACTACTGTGGAAGCTGTCGCTGCGACGGGCGCTTCTATATTGGAAGAAACTATCGACCAAAACAAAGCGAAAGTGGTTGTTAAACGTGATGAACAAGAGGTAACCTACTGGGTACACTTCTACTATCCACAACACATCATCCCGAATGCTGATTTCTCACAATGGGAAGGTACTAAATACAACGGAGCAAAGAAACCGGTTGGTTGGATGGTTCCTGCCCAAGTAGCTGAAAAACTTTATTTTAATGCATTGGTTTATAGTGGTACTTATTATACAGGAAGTGAAGTTCTCCCCTCTGGTGACGCTGTATTGTTGTCTTCTATTTATGATGCAATTCCATATGGTACAATACCTGGCATGATGACAATTGGTACAATGTCAATGAATTTAAAAGAATTTAACGGAACAACCTCTTCTGTTTCTGGCGGTATTCCATTCTACAATACACCAAATCGTATTTTAGTGGATTATCAGCCATTGTCAACAGAGTTTATTGATAATTGGCGTATGTTGTTGAAGATTAATGATTCGGAAGAACATTTGTATGAAGGCTCGTTTGATGAACCTAATACATGGCAAGTGGCTTCTAAGGATATCAATACTAACATAGAGTTCTTTAATCAAATCAACTTTACATTAAACTCTGCCCATAGTGAAAATGCACAACAAATCAAGGGTACAG
>CALGCU010000162.1 GCA_937886455.1 uncultured Bacteroidales bacterium
GGAGCGATGATATGCGTACTCGCACCAACGGCCACTGCTGCACCGGTCATCACAGGAAAACTTGGAGGAAACATTGCCACACTCACCACATTCACACTGATTTCTAATCTTGCCGTTGCTATTGTGGCACCCATATGTTTCCCACTCATAGAAAGCGGACAACACCCTGATTTCCTCACGGGATGCTTACTCATTCTAAAAAAAGTATTCCCACTACTACTCGGACCATGCATTGCTGCACAAATCATAAAAATATTCACACCTACCATACACAAACACGTCACACGATGCTACGGAGCCGGATTTTACATCTGGGCTATATCACTCACCATCGTAACCGCACAAACCGTACAATCACTCATCAATCAAGCACAATACGCTGACATCGCAATCATCACTGCAATCATTGCACTCATCACATGCCTACTACAATTCTACATTGGAAAACGCATTGGAACTGCATACAACAACAGAATAAGCGGTGGACAAGCATTAGGACAAAAAAATACCATACTGGCCATATGGATGACACACACATACCTCAATCCTGTAGCTGCAATCGCACCGGGAGCATACGTATTGTGGCAAAATCTATTCAATAGTTGGCAACTATGGGAAAAAAGAAAACAAAACAATAAATAGCATGGAATCTATCAAAGAAATATTTAAAATTGGCTTTGGACCATCCAGTAGCCACACTATGGGACCACACAAAGCAGCAACAATATTCAAACAAAAACATCCTGAATGCCGTCAATTCAAAGTCACACTCTACGGAAGTTTAGCAGCAACAGGAAAAGGACACCTCACAGACACAGCAATCATGTCTGTATTCACACCCAATGCACAAATCACAATTGACTGGCAACCAAAAATATTCCTACCCTACCACCCGAACGCAATGAAATTTGAAGCCATCGGAATTGGCTCACAAGTCATTGACACATGGACTGTTTACAGTGTGGGAGGAGGAACTATATCAGATGGACACTCAAGAGAAGAACACCCCACACAACTCTACCCTATGCAACACCTCACAGATATACTACACTGGTGTGAACGAACCGGAAGAAGTTATTGGGAATACGTAAACGGATGTGAACAAACCGATATATGGGACTATCTTATGGAAGTGTGGAAAGTGATGAAAGAATCCATAAAAAGAGGATTAGAAAATGAAGGAGTACTACCCGGACCGCTAAACCTCAGACGAAAAGCAAGCACATACTTCGTAAAAGCAAAAGGATACAGAGCATCACTACAATCCAGAGGACTCGTTTTCGCATACGCATTGGCTGTAAGTGAAGAAAACGCTTCCGGAGGAAGAATTGTTACCGCACCTACTTGTGGATCTTCTGGAGTGGTACCGGCAGTACTCTATCACCTACAAGAAAGCAGAGAATTTAGCGACAAACAAATCATTAGAGCACTCGCAACTGCCGGACTCATAGGAAACATTGCAAAAACAAACGCTTCCATATCAGGAGCAGAAGTAGGATGTCAAGGGGAAGTTGGAGTAGCATGTGCAATGGCGGCAGCCGCAGCCAATCAACTTTTCGGAGGAAGCCCGGCACAAATCGAATACGCTGCCGAAATGGCATTAGAACACCATCTCGGAATGACATGCGACCCCGTTTGTGGAATCGTACAAATACCATGCATTGAAAGAAACGCATATGCTGCAGCAAGAGCACTTGACTCCAACCTTTACGCCTCATTCACTGATGGAAACCACAGAGTATCCTACGACAGAGTTGTACAAGTCATGAAAGAAACTGGAAAAGACATACCATCACTCTACAAAGAAACAGGAGAAGGAGGACTCGCAAAAGGATACTCACTATAGAATTATTGCTGTCCGGTAAAAAAACTTATTCCTACGTAGTGGTCCCGAGATGGTCCCGAGATGGTCGCGGGGATGA
>CALGCU010000163.1 GCA_937886455.1 uncultured Bacteroidales bacterium
TCCTGTTGTGTGTTATATTGGTTGAGGGATTTTAATTCTTGCTTATAAGATAAGCATCCACAACTTCAATTTTACCTTTATAATCTCCACGTCTTCCATAGAGAGTTATATTATCTCCCTCTACAAGACCCAAAGAAGCGAAAGATTTATCGTTTTTAGAAACAGGTTCTTTGGTGAGTCCATATACATAAACACTTCCAGATTAGTCAAAATTACCATATTCTGTACTTGTTAAGTTGCTAATAGTACCAGTTAACTCATACCATGTATCGCTCACAGGGAGTTCGTTAAATTCCGCCACAGTTACTTTGATAGCTTCATTAGGTTTTTCGATAGCGCCATCTTGGATTAACGTTTCTTCAAGATATGCTTTGGTTACGTTTTTAATACCTGCGACTCCAAAATATGGTTCTAATGTTCCATAAAGTTTTACTTTTTTACCAAGATTTTCAGGGTGAGCCATTAAGTTCAAAGTAGATCTTATCGCTCCACTAGGGAGTTGAACAGGTATCATGTTTGCTACATCAGCCTCTGTAGCTGTAGCAGCAACCAAAATATTCGTTTCAATTTCACATCCTGTAGCACCTGAAGTGGCAGTTGTGTAGTTCATTCCACTTACAAATCCTGTAATGTAAGCTTCCACCCACACTTTAATCTTATTGTCCTTAGCACCTTGGTTTTGTATAGCTTGTGCAACTGTGAAAGGAAGGGTGAGAGAACCTGCTTCTCCTTCTTGTGGTTCTTCCAACTGTTTGTCAGGGTCCATACCATAAGATTGACCATTCACTTCAGCATAGAGAACAGCTTTTACACCAGCTACTCCGAAATATGCTTCTAAGTTACCATAAAGAAGAACTTCTTGTGCGAGCATTTGTCCATTTTCCGGCAAATTGAGCGCCATACGTATAGGACCTGAAGGTAATTGTACAGGTACACATTTCGTGTAATCAGCCACGTCAGCTGCATCTGCAATTACTACGTTTGTGTTATAACTAAGTACCTCTCCAGTTTCTTGGTTTGTAGATGTAGTGAAAGGTTCAGCAAACTCAGTTTCAGCCAAAGCTTTACCCGGAACTTGTCCAACGATGTATCCTTTTACCCAGTAAGGACCAACAGCTGCGTTAGCTTTCGCAATAACATCATTAACTGTGAATGGGTTTTGGCGTGTACCATCACCTGTGGTAGTAGTTGTGTTACCACCTGGATCAACACCTGGATCAACACCCGGTCCAACAACTGGATCTTCACCACTACATGCTGCAAAAGTCACGAGACATACAGCAGCAAATAATTTGAATAGGTTTTTCATTTTCATACTGATTTTAATTTATTTAAATGGTTAATAAGTTGAGTTATTGACTGTTTATTAGTTATTATGTTAAATTCTCTTAACAATGCTCTGCAAATATAGAACAATTCAGCATTTGAAACAAATTTCCATACTATTTTTGTGTTATTTTGTTTGTTTTTGGAATTCAAAAGTATCGTATTCGTCCAAACATTTTGCAATAATCCATTGTTAGACGTTGAGAAAGCCGTACCTTTGCATTGTGTAATATCATTTAATTCAGTTATGTTAGAAGCCATCGGATTATCATTCCCTCTACATAATCCCACCTTGATATTTGGTGTGGTGATGGCTATTATCCTGCTTGCTCCGCTGTTATTAAAGCGCCTGCATATACCGTCAATTATCGTGTTGATATTAGCGGGTGTAGCATTGGGTCCTCATGGTGTGCATCTTATTGCACATGATGAGAGTTTTGAATTATTTGGCCGTGTGGGACTTCTTTATATCATGTTTCTTTCGGGGCTTGAAATAGACATTAATGACTTTAAGAAGAATCGGCATAAAAGTTTTGTATTTGGTTTATACACATTCCTAATTCCTATGGGCTTAGGCATTGTGACCGGCATGTACATTTTGGACTTCTCATTTATCGCCTCCACCCTTCTTGCCAGCATGTATGCGTCTCACACTCTGATGGCCTACCCTATTGTGAGCCGTTATGGATTGTCAAAAAATCAATCTGTGAATATCACCATCGGTGGAACAATGGTAACAGTAACACTGTCATTGATTATTTTGGCTGCGATTACAGGAATGTACAAGGGCACTGTTGATGCATGGTTTTGGATTCGTTTCTTATTGATGAGCACCTTGTTTTGTATATTTGTATTGTTCGCAGTTCCAAAGATAGCCAGTTGGTTTTTCAAACGCTATCATGACAGCATTTTGCAGTATTCTTTCGTATTAGGTGCAGTAGCATTAAGTTCATATTTGGCTGAGTTAGCCGGTTTGGAAGGCATTCTTGGCGCTTTTTTAGTGGGATTATCACTTAATAAACTCATTCCCAATTTATCTCCTTTGATGAATCGCATCAACTTTGTAGGTAATGCGCTTTTCATTCCATTCTTCCTAATCAGTGTAGGAATGTTGGTGAATTTGCGTGTATTTGTTCAAGGTTGGGATACATTGTTGGTTGCTTTAGTGATGACTATTGTTGCTACGTTCAGTAAGTGGTTAGCTGCCTATTTTACCCAAAAGACCTTCCGCATGCATACATCTGAACGCACCATGATATTTGGTTTGAGCAATGCCCAAGCAGCAGCTACTCTGGCAGCAGTGATGATTGGGTATGGTATCATCCTACCGGATGGTAGTCATCTGCTTAATGAACATGTTTTAAATGGAACGATTGTTATGATTTTAATCACATGTGCGATTAGTTCCATTGTCACAGAGAATGCCTCAAAGCGTATCACAGAAGAGCAATCAATAGACATAGACGAAAGCAAAGAAGAGCGTATATTGATTCCGATTTCCAATCCCAATACATGCGACAATTTGATTGAATTGTCAATATTAATGAAAGGCAGAAAAAACACCGGTATGTATGCTTTATCTGTTATTCATGATCGTAGCCGCACCGACTATGCCACCAATCTGTTAGAGCAAGCAGCCAAAGTTGCATCAGCAACCGACAACAATATTGAAATGGTGACTTGCATAGAGCCTAATGCTGCAAATGGAATAAAAATGACAGCAGAACAAAAGAACATTACAGATATTATAATTGGGTTACATATCAAACAAAAAGGCAATGAATCTGTGTATGGATTCATTTTTGATTCCTTATTACAGACAGTGACTCAGGGCATCTATATTTATCATCACATTCAACCTATCAACACTCTAAAAAGACTGATCGTTGCCGTACCGCCCAATGCAGAGAAGGAGACCGGTTTTCTTGAATGGTATGAACGAATCAGGCAACTCTCCATACAATTAGGTGTAAAAGTGATTTTCTATGCCTCCAAGGAAAGCATACAAATCTTACACATTCTCACTCGACAAAAACAAAGAGACATTGTAGGAGCAAAGTTTATGGAACTCAATGACTGGGAAGACTTTCTAATCATAGCAAAAAACATCCAATCACACGACATGTTGGTGGTAGTTCAAGCACGTCGTTCCACAGTGTCTTATCATCCTTTGTTTGATGAAATGCCTCTTATGTTAGAAAAATTCTTTGCAGATCAACCATTCCTCGTTGTCTCTCAACATCAAGATGGTACGATAGAAGATGCCGGAGCATTCTTCAGCATAGTTAATCAAAGTCATGCAGAAGACTTCCACTTTATCAAGTTGTTGAAACGATTTTTAAAACAGAAATTCGTTAGGAGAAAATCATCGTAAGGGATACTATCCTTACAACTCTACAACTGTGATTCCCACACCACCAAGTTGTATATGCTCATCACGGTAACTTTTCACACTTGCCACAGTGGAAAGATATTGTCGGATGGCTTGTCGGAGTGCTCCTGTACCTGTTCCATGCAGAATACGCACAGTTCCGGCACCTACCATTACTGCGTCATCAATGAAATACATCACGGCTCGCACAGCCTCATCAACACGCATTCCTCTTAAGTCAATATCCTGTTTGAATGACAACTTGGTACGACGTATTTCGTCGCTTTCTGATTGCGAGCGCGAGGTGATTTTACTCTGTCTGCGCATTTGGTTATGACTAATCCTCTCAACGTCCTCCAAATTGAGTGTTGTTTTCAGTTGCCCCATTGCCACAGTGACTTTCTTACCTTGAACATCCATAACTTGTCCGGTGATATTTTGTCCTTTTATTGTGACACTATCCCCCACTTGCAACACTTCCGGTTTCCTGGTTGATTTAAGTTTCTTTGGTTTAGATGGTTGTTGTACCGGTGCGATTTTCTGTTTGAATGTTTCCAAGTCTTGTCTTGCGGCTTTGGTATTTTCCTTATCGGCTTGTGATTCTTTTATTTTCCGGATGGTGTTTTCTATGACAGCATTTGACTGTTGCAAGAGGTCCATTGCCTCTTTTTTGGCCTGAGAAATGAGTTCCTTACGCGTTTTGTGGATGGTGGTCATTTCATTCTCATACCGTGCAATAGTTTCCTCTAATTTCTTTTCTTGTTGTCTGATTTTTTGACGTTTATTCTCCCAATAGCGTTTATCTCGAGCTATATCTTGCAAGTATTTGTCATAATCAACCTGCTCGCTACCCACTATTTCCGTAGCCGACTGGATAATCTGTTCCGGTAAGCCTATTTTGCGCGCTATTTCCACTGCAAACGAACTACCGGGACGTCCTATCTCCAATTGAAAAAGTGGTTGCATATTATGTCTATCATAGAGCATAGCTCCATTTTCTACGCCCTCTGTATCCTCAGCGAAATGCTTAAGGTTTGTGTAATGAGTTGTGATAACACCATATGCACCATTAGAAGTCAATTTGGCCAATATAGATTCAGCAATAGCGCCTCCTATTTGTGGTTCTGTTCCTCCTCCAAACTCATCAATCAGCAAGAGTGTTTTCTCGCTTGAATAACGCAAGAAATACTTCATGTTACGCAGATGAGAACTATAGGTAGAAAGGTCATCCTCAATAGATTGTTCATCTCCAATATCAATAAATATATCAGCGAACACACCCATCACACTCTCTTCCTTCAAAGGCACAGGCATTCCACACTGCAACATATACTGCAAGAGTGCTACTGTTTTTAGGCAAACAGACTTTCCACCAGCATTCGGACCGGATATAACCAAAATTCTCTTACCTGCCGAAAGCGTAATATCTAAGGGCACAACATGTTTTCCTTGTTTTTGCAAAGCCAACAAGAGTAGCGGGTGTTTTGCTCCCACCCACTGAACAACATTTTCATCCACCACATGGGGTCTGATAGCCTCCACTCGTTCAGCCCAACGTGCTTTTGCTCGCAAGAAATCAATGTGTCCTAAGAACAACTGAGTTGCCAACAAATCGGGAATATGTGGTCGCAATACAGATGCCACTTGCGTAAGAATGCGTATTATCTCTCTTCGCTCTTCTCCCTCTAATTCTCGAATACGATTGTTAGCCTCCACTACACGTGCCGGCTCAACAAAGACTGTTTTTCCTGTAGCTGATTCATCATGAACTATACCACCTAATTTCCTCTTGTAGGCAGGTGAAACAGGAATCACCAAACGTCCCTCACGCAAGGCAGGTGACGCATCTTTCTCCACATATCCATCTGCCTGCGCCTGGCGTAATATGCCTGTCAATAGGCGTGACACTCCCGACTGAGTAGATAAGAGTTCTTTCCGTATGTGAGATAGTTCTACTGACGCATTATCTTTCACGTGTCCAAACTTATCCAACACCCTATCAATCTCTCTCACCAAATTTCCTACCGGTTGTACTTGGGCAGCCATACCACACAAAACAGGATATGCATTTTGTGGTATATTGCGAAAAAACTCTATCAAGGAGTGAGTAGATTCTAATGTTTTACGCAAAGAGAATAGTTGTTTTTCATCCAAAAAGAGTCCCTCAACTCGAATACGAGCCAAGTCCTCTCTCACATCATAAAAGGAACCTGCCGGAAAATCTAATGCCGGATCAACCAATATTCTGCACATCTCTTCCGTCTCATCTAACATCAATTCTATCTCACGAATATTCGTACGATAAGACAACCTTTCCACCTCTTCTTTACCTGGTAGAAAAGTACACAACTCGCTCAATTGCTGCCTTATTGAGACGAAATCTATTTTTTGCTCAAAATTTTCCGGAAATATCATGTATGCCTTTTATCTCGATAGAGTATGACTGAACACTCTATCACTTCTTTTCAGCCAATGCTATGACCTCATCTGCTATTCTATTAGCAGAATCATGTTGTGCCAAATCCGCAATATGCAACGACAAATCAGCTAATTTCTGCTCATCACCAATCAAATTAAGCGCAGTTTGCACCAATTGTTGAGCCGCATCCACATCCTTCACCAAAATGGCTGCATCTTTCTTCACTAAAGCCATCGCATTGTGTGTTTGATGGTCTTCAGCCACATTAGGTGAGGGAACTAAAATACACGGTTTTTTCAAGAGGCATAATTCTGAAATAGAACTTGCCCCTGCTCTTGAAATCACCACATCAGCAATAGCATAAGCATAATCCATTCTACTGATAAAGTCAGTAGCCAAGAGATGTTTATTGTTAGATGCATCTGCTTCCTGTTTTGCTTTTTGGTAGTAATTTTTACCGGTTTGCCAAATCACTTGTATGCCTGCTTCTTTCAGTTTTTCCAGTCCGGCAGCAATACTCTGATTGATGGTGAGCGCACCAAGACTTCCTCCTATAATCAACAAAGTCTTCTTCGTGGGGGAAAAATGAAAATAATCATAAGCTTCAGTAGCACGTGGCGCCACATTCAGCAAGTCTTGCCGTATGGGGTTTCCTGTTAATAGAATCTTTTCCGCTGGAAAAAATCGCTCCATCCCCTCATACGCCACACATATTGTTCTGGCTTGCTTAGCCAACAATTTATTCGTTACGCCTGCGAAGGAGTTTTGTTCTTGCAACAAAGTGGGAACTCCTGCATTATTAGCTGCTTTCAAAGCTGCTCCACTGGCATATCCACCCACTCCTACTGCCACATCCGGACGAAAGTCTTTTACTATCTTACGTGCTTTGCGAAGACTCTTGAGTAGTCTCCACAACACTGCTACATTTCTCCACAATTGTTTTCTGTCAAATCCTGCAATAGGCAAGCCCACAATCTTATACCCTGCAGCCGGCACACGCTCCATTTCCATGCGTCCTTCCGCACCTACAAAGAGTATTTCACAATCTGGTTGTTTACGTTTAAGAGCATTTGCTATGGACACAGCCGGAAAAATATGTCCACCCGTTCCACCTCCGGATATTAAGTAGCGTTTCATAGTTGTATTCTTATTTACCATTATAATTCTTCAATATCATCATCTATGCCGGTCTCATCCAATTCTATCACTTTAATTTCATCATTTGTCTCTGCTATTTGGTCAACATCTGCAACCTCTTGATTTTCGGCTCTCCTTTTTTCCACATCATTACTCAATGCCAACAATACACCTATATACAGACTCATAATAGAGATAGATGATCCCCCATGTCCAATGAGAGGCAAACCTTGTCCGGTAACAGGCACATATCCAATCACCACCAACACATTTATCAACACTTGCAACATAATCATCAACATCAATCCAATAGAAGCCAATGCAACAAACATATTCTCCGAACGAATAGCCAATCTCCCAATCCTAAAAAACAAAGTCAGATAGAGCATCAACACAAATATCCCTCCCGCCAAGCCATACTCTTCTATGATGATAGTAAATATCGAGTCGGCATACGCCAATGGGACATAATCCCTTTGTACACTATTACCGGGACCTACTCCAAAGAATCCTCCCCTCGCAATGGCTATTTTTCCATGTGTAATCTGCCTATGCAGGTCATCCATTGGATTTTGAGGCACACTTTCGTCCTCTTGAACCCATCTATCCACACGATTCACCCATGTAGTTACACGTTCTAAGATATCTGGAATATTGTCTTGTGGCACACTCTTCACAATAAAATAGAGTGACACACACAGCAATGCTCCAATCACCAAAGGTACTCCTATTTTTAGCCACTTCTTTGTTAAGTCTGAAAGCGCCAACATAACAAAGATAACTACTAAAATCAGTGCCACAGTAGAGAAGTTAGATGGAAAAATAGGTAAACATATAGCAAGTGTACAAGCCACAACAGCCCAATACAATTTTTTTTCATCCATCTGGCCTTTTCTCGACAACAAATCTGCCACAACCAAAACCAGTCCCAACTTAGCCCCTTCTGATGGCTGGAATCGAATAATTATATCCACCCACCTTAGAGCTCCATTCAATTTAACTCCAATACCTGGAACATACATCAAACACAAAAAAATGAAGAAGGAAATACCCACCACATAACCAAAGAGACGAATAAAGCGAACAGATGTAAAATGAAGCAACCATGCACAAAAACCACCCAACAACAAATAACTCATGTGCGACATGATAGGGTTCCAATATGATGTATCCTCCTTATAGACAAAGTAACTACTTGCACTAAACATTACTATAATAGACACTAAACACAGAAGGACATAAATTCCCCATATCCCCTGATCACCTCTAAAGTATTTTCGTAGAAATTTATTCATGTATGTATTTACTCCTCTTCTCTTTGAGTCGAATATGCCACCGAAAGCATAGACAACAATTTAGAAACCTCTTTTTGCGTGTTCAAGGTATCCTCTCCCACTTCCTTGTGTTGGCGTTTAAGTTGCATAACTCCATATAGAAACACAAAACAGATTTCAACATCGCCACACTGCGGATGATTTGATTTACTTTTTAATAATTGCAAAGCTGGCAAAAGTTGGTAGAACTTAGCATTGTAAGCTGGCATTTGTCCTTCTTGCAAGCACACCTGATGCAATTCTTCCAATTCATTAAGTGTATTCTTCACCAATTGCACATGTCCGTTTTTGAGCACCCCTTCTTCCCTCATCATATCTACCAAACTCTCATACCACTCATAGATTTGCTTCCTCTGACTTCCTTCTGCCTGATAACCTTCCACAACATGCTGATCTATGAGTTCCATATCCGCATTCAGCGCACGAATAAGGTCTTCCACATGCCACATGTAGAGCAAATACTCTGCTATATTGGTATTCTTTAATTGCTTAGCTATTAACATCGTCTTCGTCTGCTTCAAAATCATCCATATCATCGTCCCAGTCCAATGGGTCGATAAATAATTCTAAATCACGTCTTTCCTTCTTTGTAGGCCTTCCTGTACCCCTCGCTCTTCCCGTAGCATGCGCCAACCTATTAAGTTCTAATAACTGCAATTGGTCGGGAGTGGTAACATCTTGCATAAAGTCAGCCACCAGTTTGGCTGCCATTCGGTTGTGAGCCAAAGCCAACACCTTATAGGAAAAAACCACCGGCGAGCGTTTCACCTGATACACCTCTCCCACCTTAACCACATGGGAGGGTTTGATGGTCTGACCATTGCAGGTCACTTTCCCCTTTTTACACGCCTCAGCCGCCAAACTACGCGTTTTATACACGCGCACCGCCCACAACCACTTATCTACACGAACTTCTGCCATCTTACATGCGCTCAGGCACTTCTATACCCAACAATCCCATCGCACTCTTGATCACCTTAGCTACATTGGCAGAAAGTGTAATACGCATTTGCTTCACAGTTTCATCGGTTTCACCCAAGATGCTATAATCATGGTAGAATTGGTTATATTCTTTCACCAATTCATACGTGTAATTTGCTATCACTGCAGGGCTAAATTCCGTTCCTGCTTCTTTCACCACTTCCGGATAATTTCCGAGCAACTGAATCAGTTGAACCTCTTTTTCTTTCAGTGAGACATTGTCATTCACCACACCGGCTGTGATTCCTTGCGCTTCTGCTTTACGCAACACTGAGCGAATACGAGCATAAGTATATTGTATGAAAGGTCCGGTATTTCCATTAAAATCAATGGATTCCTTCGGGTTAAACAACATATTCTTACGAGGATCCACCTTCAAAATAAAGTATTTCAGCGCACCCAGTCCCACAACACGTGACACATCAGCTATTTCTTGCTCACTACATTCCTCCAGTTTACCCAACTCTTGGGTCGTTTCACGCGCAGTGTCTATCATATCTTGAGCCAAATCATCAGCATCCACCACAGTTCCCTCACGACTCTTCATTTTTCCTTCCGGCAATTCCACCATACCATACGAGAAGTGAACCAACTCTTTACCCCACTTGAATCCCAGTTTATCCAACAAGATAGACAACACTTGGAAATGATAGTTTTGTTCATTACCCACCACATAGACCATTTTATCAATCGGATAATCATCAAAGCGTAACTTGGCTGTACCTATATCCTGCGTCATATACACTGAAGTACCATCCGTACGCAACAACAACTTTTCATCCAATCCTTCCGGTTTCAGGTCGGCCCACACTGAGCCATCCTCACGTTGGTAGAAAACGCCATTTCTAAGACCCTCTTCCACCTTTGATTTACCAATCAGATAGGTGTCTGATTCATAATAAATCTTATCAAAATCAACACCCAACAGCTTATATGTGGCATCAAATCCTTCATACACCCACTGGTTCATCGTTTTCCACAACTCACGCACCTCCGCATCTCCTTGCTCCCATTTGAGCAACATGGCTTGTGCCTCTTTCATCAATGGAGCTTCGCGCTTGGCTGTTTCTTCATCCATGCCCTGTTCTTCCATCAGCTGACGCACTTGTTTTTTATATTCCACATCAAACTTCACATAATAATCACCCACCAAATGGTCACCCTTCTTTCCACTGCTTGCAGGAGTCTCGTTATTACCAAAAAGTTTCCATGCTAACATTGATTTACAGATATGAATACCTCTATCATTCACAATATTGGTTTTCACCACCTTCCATCCATTCGCTTTCTGTATTTCTGAAATACTATACCCTAAAAGATTATTACGGATATGTCCCAAATGAAGAGGCTTATTGGTATTAGGTGAGGAATACTCCACCATCATCAATGGTGAGTCTGCTGTTGATTCTCGGCGTCCAAAATTTGGAGTGGCAGCAATATCATTTAAACGCTTATTCCAATACGTATCGGCTATCACTATGTTCAAGAACCCTTTAATCACATTGTAGCCTGCCACATATTCAGCATGCTTTTCCTGTAAATACACACCCAGTTCCTGACCCACTTGCTCAGGAGATTTACGCGCCATTTTCACAAAAGGAAAAATCACTACTGTCAAGTGACCTTCAAACTCTTTTTTCGTTTTCTGCACTTGCACTTGATTGAGTTCCACTTCTGCTCCATAAAGCGTTTTTACAGCCTCCTGTACTCCTTTCGCTAATAATACTTCCATATTCCTATATTTATATTCTTTTCGTTTTTATTATACTAAAAATACTCTTTTTTTAATTCACCTGCCTTATTTCCCCAAATTTATGCAAAGATAATGCAAACAAGCGAAAATCCATATAAATAAACATGTAATTTTCTCCTCACAAAGATAGAACATCTTCATTTCCTATTCTTACTTTATGTTACCTTACGTCACATTCCTTGACAATAAATCACTTTTCATTACATTTCTCCTTTCACAAACGGTTGTCCACAAAACAACTCTCTTATACAATAAAAAAGTCGTCGGCACTTAATCCGACGACTTTTCCTTGCGTTGTATCTAACTCTTTCCTATTCCACCATAATTCGGAAGTACTGACGTTCACCTTCACGAGGAGTCACTTCCAATAAGTACATTCCCTTGTTATGAGGAGCTCTCAAAACAGAATTATTTTGTGTATTATCCACTTCATAGCGATTACCCATCACATCATAGAACACAGCTGTCACCTCAGTCTCCGCCGTCACTCTTAATTCACCCTTAGGTGCTACACGGGATGGATTAACAGCAATCTGACTTGCTCCATTAAGCACCGGAGTATAAGGACAAGTCATCACTGCCTTACCATCAGATGCTCTCGTCAATAAAACAGCATACTCAGCACCCTCCTCCAAGGTCACGCCTTGTTGATAATATCTTGAAGATGTTTGACCCGCTATAGGTTGTCCATTCTTGTACCATTGGAAACCAACGAAGTCATAACCTCCGTTATACTCTTTGTTCAATACCACCAACACATCATCCCATTTCTGAACAAACACACTCGCCGGATAATAAAGAGTAAATGCAATATCAAACTCTTTATTACCACAATCAGGCGTAGCATCTTCCACAGTTATTTTCGCCGTATAATGGTCGGGTTCCACTGCTCCCGCAGGAATTGGAATCACAAAATGCGTATCTGTCACTGTCAATTCTCCATTTTGGAATCCTTGTGCCAAAGCTGCTTGATCAAAGGTTATAGTAGCACGTTGAATAGTTCCTTTATACTTATCATAGGGCACTAAAATTTCCTTTTCATCTGGACATATTTGTTCGGGCAATGCGCCCACAGACATATCTAAACATTGCAACACTGTAATATGATAGTAAACCGTACTATCACAACCATTCATACGTTCAAACACTTCTGTTAATTCAACATTTTCATAATACACCTGACCATTCATGTGCATGTATTCATCCTTATAGGTACCTGTTACATGAGTCACCACAGAATCCCACACTTGCACACCCACTATCACTACACTGTCACATGCATAGTAGAGTGTATCCAACTGCGTTTCGTTATATTCCTTTCCGTTAAATATATACGGCAAGTCCGTCTTACATACGTCCGCTTTATAAGAAATAGTATCCGGACTACCC
>CALGCU010000164.1 GCA_937886455.1 uncultured Bacteroidales bacterium
TCTTTGAGAAAGTGCAAATACCGGGTTATCAAGACGCTATTCGTAAGATTAAGCGCTTTATGGAAGATGAAGAAAACCTCTCTAAGTCTTCACAGAAAATAGTTAAAGCCAAACGTGAACGTGAGGTGAATGTGGAATCATAATTGAACTGAATATGATAGAAAAAATGCATAAATATGCCTTCTTGGTCTTTCATAGACAATACGAAGACTTTCTGCATAAGTTGAAAGAAGTCGGAGTGTTGCATGTGAAAGAACGTCCTGAAGGGGTGGCAGAAAATGATGCGTTGAGGCAAAAAATGCAGTTGGTGGCGCAAATTGATAAGTTGGCTGATGAAGTGGCCACTCTTCTCACTCCGGATATGCATGCTTTGCCTGCTGATGGTGCTTGCAATGAACAGGTGTTTGCTGATTATGAGGCTATGAAAGATGAATTGCAACGTATTCGTCAGTTGGCTGAGGTGGCAGAGAAGGAAATGGAACGTATGTCTGTGTGGGGCAGCTTTGACACGGCTATGTTGCAATGTATAGCGGATGAAGGTTGGGTGTTGCAGTATTTTGTATGCCAGAAAGCACGTTTCAACGAAGATTGGAAAACCGAACACCATGCAGTGATTGTAGGGGAAACAACAGCAAACTATTATTTTGTCACTGTGAATCATGCTCCCGTAGAGATTGAGGCTGAGAGTGTTCTACTCAATGCACATAATGTGGAGCAGTTGCGTTGTGACGTAGAGAATATTAAAGGACTTGAAGTGGCTCAGATAGCCAAAATGCAAGCATGGGCAGTGGCTAACTTGAACAACTTGCGCAAGTGGGCTACTGATATTCGTGAAGGTGTGAAGTTCGATAAGGTCCTACTCAACACTCTTCCGCAAGCCGACAACAAGGTGATGCTTCTGGAAGGTTATTGTCCGGTGGCTATAGAAGCTGCCCTTCAAAACATGCTTCAACAAGAAAACATCTACTATGAAGTGGCAGAGCCGGAGGCTGAGGATAATGTGCCTATCAAGTTGCGTAATAATGCTTTTACGCGATTGTTTGAACCGCTCACCGGTATGTATGGCATGCCGGTCTATGCTGAGTTTGATCCTACGCCTATTCTGGCGCCTTTCTTCTTGCTTTTCTTCGCTATGTGTATGGGAGATGCCGGTTATGGACTCTTACTCATACTCTTTGGCCTGGGTGTGAAGTATGACAAAATCAAGATGGAAATGTTTTCAGGTTTGGGGGGTATTATCACAGTGTTAGGTGTTGCTACCACCGTGATTGGCTTCTTCCTGGGCACTGCTTTTGGTATTGACCTCTACGCTGCTTCTTTCATGCCGGAAACTCTGAAATCATTGATGATAAAGGGCGAAGTGGCTGGATTTGACTATCAGATGGTCTTGGCTCTGGCCATAGGTGTGTTCCACATCATTTTGGCGCTTGTAGTGAAGGCTGTTTGTTACACACAACGTGAAGGAGCGATGAAAAACCTCAGTACTTATGGTTGGTTATTGCTCATTGTGGGCGGACTGGTAATCACAGCATTGAGCATGCTCCACTATTTGTCTGCTGAGGCTACTAAATATGCTCTGATTGCTGTGGGTGCTGTATCTGCTCTGGGTATTTATCTGTTTAATGACCCTAAACGTAATCCGCTGATTAATATCGGTGCCGGACTTTGGGACACTTATAATATGGCAACCGGAATACTGGGTGACGTGTTGAGTTATATCCGTCTTTATGCACTTGGGCTTGCCGGAGGTATGTTGGGCGGAGCATTTAACAATTTGGGTCTTATGATATTGGGCGATGAACCCGGAGTGATTTCTTGGGTAGGGTTTGTGTTTATTCTCCTTCTGGGACACTTGCTCAACCTCGCCATGTCGGCATTAGGTGCCTTTGTGCATCCTTTGCGTCTGACCTTTGTAGAATACTTTAAAAATGCCGGATATGAAGGCAAAGGAGAGAAATACACTCCTTTTAAAACAGAAGAATAATAAATACATCTGCCCATACCACCTTCGTCAGGTGAAATAACCATAAGATTGTCATGGTCGATTTTAATATCTTTAAAGTTCTTGGTTAACGCTTTAATCATCTGGTATGTAGGAGCAACATTTTCAAAGCCCTTAAGAGGAATTGCGTTCTGTACTCGTGGATCGTGAGCATCAAAAGTGATGATGTTTTCAACACCCATATCTGCACAAAGCTCCTGAAGTGCAATTGCACAGTCAAGTGATTCTCTTCTTGAACGCTTATGCTGTCTGCCTTCGTAAAGCATAGGCATAATAACGGTAATTCTTCTTGCCTTGCCTGTCATTGCAGAAATGGCTCTCTTAAGATTAGCATAATGCTCATCGGGGGTGTAAGGTACGGTATAACCGTAAACCTCGTGTGTAACGCCGTAATTGAAGCAGTCACAAAGAATAT
>CALGCU010000165.1 GCA_937886455.1 uncultured Bacteroidales bacterium
GTCTCAACAACAAGCCGAGCCAGATGAGTGGCGGTCAGCAGCAGAGGGTGAGTATTGCCAGATCGCTGGTGAGTGAGCCGAAGATTATTTTTGCTGATGAGCCTACAGGAGCGCTTGATAGTACTACTAGTGTACAAGTAATGGATATTCTAAAAGATTTATCTAAAGAAAAAAGAAGAATTGAAATAAACATAACACAAATTAGGCAAACACAGCGCCAATAACATAGGCCAAAGCCAACGCTTCAAGCCACCATGAGCCACAACAACACCACCCAATATACCACCTAACGTAAGCGCAACAACACCCACAGTGCCATACACAAAACCTACTTGTGCTGTATCAAGACCAAGCCCGCCTACCTCCACCTTATCAAGCAAGAAAGGAGAAGCCATCTTCACCAACAATGCCTCGCCTAAACGATATAACATCATAAAAGCAATGGCAAGACCTATACCCTTCTTACGGAAGAAAGAAACAAATGTTTCCCAAAACATGGCTGGCAAACGACGTAAATCTTCTCCACGTGTATCATCTGCCACAGGCTGAGGCAAAACAAAACGATGATAGAGCCAAAGCAATATAAAAAGTCCGGCTACAAAATAAAACACCAAACTCCAGGCATAAGCCACATTGTCAGTCAATCGCTCTAACTGACCGGCAAGAATAATCAACAAACCCTGACCGGCTAATGTAGCCAAACGATAAAATGTACTGCGAATACCCACAAAGAAAGAACGGTCGTGCTCATCAAGGGCCAACATATAAAATCCATCAGCCGCAATATCATGCGTGGCAGATGAAAAAGCCAACAAAGCAAACACAGCTAAACTGGTTTGAAAAGCATGAGGCAAAGGCAACAAAAAGGCTATGCCGGCAAAACTACCTCCCATCAAACACTGCATCAGCAAAATCCACCAACGCTTCGTGCGCAGAGCATCCAACACAGGACTCCAGAATGGCTTAATCACCCATGGGAGATAAAGCCAACTCGTGTAAAGAGCAATGTCAGCATTAGAAACACCCAAACGTTTGTACATCACCACAGATACACTCATCACAATCACATAAGGCAAACCTTCTGCAAAATACAAAGAAGGTATCCAAGACCAAGGACTATTTTTCAAACGCATATAGTTGATTATTCAAAAACACTTCTATAAAAGACTCCATAAAAGTGTCAATACAGTTATTCTATCCATTATAATTCCACACAGGCAAATGAGAGCAACAAACCAAACGACTTCTATGCCCAAAACACCACCCATGAAAATACATACAAATGTACAAGTTTTACTCCGAATCACAATGACACGAATAACTATTTTACATGCTGAAAAGAAAAAAGTCTATGACAAGAACAAATAAATCAATGACAAAACATGAATCCAATAAAAAGACGAGGACCGGTTGGCTTCAACAACTGACCATGTGAAATAGCCAACAGCCAATCTAACCGAACTGTCAAATGAACTCGTTGGGTCATACACCAATCCATCCCAACATAAGGATCTACATAACCAAATGACTGCTTGGTAAGCATAGCCACATCCTCAGGAATCCAATCTGACTCACTTCCCTCCACAACTGAAAGAGTACGCATTGAACCACCACCCACTGAAGCACCCACATAAGGCCACACCTTATCTAAACGCCAACACGCATCTGCTATCACACCACCCCAACCGGACTGAACATAACTACCCGACTGCAACACACCATCCATATCTGTAAAATGACTACGCATAGTAGAAACAAAACCTTCACATCCGACACGTAAATACTTCCATAAATTCACGCGAAGAGAACCACCGATTCCATTTGTCACTCCTTGAGGACTCACATCCTCTCCCGTTGGCAACACAGCAGACGGATTCTTGCCAAACAAATACCCGGCATGCACCATCATACCCCCACTATAACCCTGAAACACACGACTCACATCTGTATCCTCATCACTATGCACCACCAACAACAAAGAATCATCAGACGCAACAGGCACAACATCCACTGCACCCACTCTCACAACACCAATAAAAAGAAAAGAAAACAATACAAATACAAATCCAAAATCATGCTTTTTCATAACAATACAAATTTTCCGCATAGATACACCAAATCCCACAAAACATCCTTAAATCTACCTTAAATCTATAGCAAAAACACTCGTATAGAAAAACATTGGAAAAATCGGAAGCAAAATGACTACCCTAACGGAATACGCAACTCATTAACAGTACCATTCACATCAAGAGAAAGAGAAAAATGACGACAAGCTAATTGTGAACTAATACGAATCACACCGGGTTGAGAAACAGGTAAAAGAACACTTAGTATCCCGTCCAACATCCTACGAAGATTATCAGGCGAAATAGTAATTTCACTCACAAAAGGGTCAAGATGTAGTTGAGGGATAAGTTGCTTAGATAAAAAATCTGCCTCATGGTCATATATCCACTGCTGAGCAAAATCTTGAATATTAAGAGTATGCAATTGCTTGGAGGTGTGAGTATGTAAAATAACTCCTACTCCACGAATTGATTCAATGGGAGTCTGACGTGAAAAACCAAGTTTTCGACGTAAAGAATGTAAATGCACATCTACTGTACCTGTGTCGTACTGAAAGCGTTGTCCCCAAACATTATCTACTATATCATCACGCTTGCAGATAGTATTTGCATGCTGGAAAAGATACTCCAATAGTGCATACTCCATCTGAGTAAGATGCACTACGTCTCCACTGCGCGTAACGCAATGGAGACGTGTATTTAATTGTATATTATCCAATTGATATTTCATCCAATAGGACTTCTATTATAATTAGAAGAGATAACCCATCTTTATGTAGAAATTAGCCCACTTAGCATTATCTTGTTTATCCAACGCCATAGCCCAATCTACAGAGAGAACAAAGTTCTCATTCATAGCAACCTTTATACCTACTCCACCTGCCATATGAGGCATATATACACGAGAATAATCAAAATTACCATGTTCATCCATTGCAAAATACTGATTTAATGGCAATTTATTAGCATCTTCATCTGCTAAATAGGAAGCCTTGATAGCAACTTCATCCAATTCATAGGGTTGAGTGATAAGCCCCAAATCAAAGAAAGGAGCCAAACCTATATAGAAATGCTGACGACCTATATCAAAATTCACTACCTTACAACGCAACTCCACATTGGCATAGGCAAAACCATTAGCCAATATACGATTACGCATGATACCACGCAACGAATTGGCTCCTCCCAATCCCTCATACATCACACGTTGAATAAAGAGCGTATTGAGGTAGGTGTTCATATAAAAGGGCGATTTACCCGCAATGTTATTTTGTGTACCAAGTCGATATGCAAAAGTTACACGGTCACGATAAATAGGCACATAATGACGGAAATTGAAATTGAATTGCAAGTGATTATACCCCGCTGTGGCCTGTTGTCCATATGCTGCATCAAATGCTGCGGTATAAGTAAAAAACGCATCAGCATAGATTCCTCTGGTAGGACAAGTGCGTTGGTCACGACTATCGTAAGTCAAGCCCAAACGCAAATAAGGATGCCAGCCACCCTTCATTTCATTCGGATTAATAATACCCCACTTCACATACTTCTCATACATCCCTTCAATCGCAGGATTAAGTGACTTAGGATTCACTTGTTCGCCTGTCACCGGATCTACCTCATACACGTTCTTCTTGCCATTGAGCATCTTGATATCACACTCATCAATCATATAACCCAACACACCCACACCGGCATTCCATTTAACATCTTTCCAGATAGTTCCCTCAATGTCTGCAGCAAAACGGAAGAGATCACGTTTATATTTATAAAATGCACGCGACTGATAATCCTCTACATTCATTTTAGAAGGATCTTTCTTCCATTTATGAAATCCCTGATTGTAAATAGATTGATAACCATTAAAACCATAAAAGTCACACATCGCATCGGGCTGATAAGTCGCATCCAATGTTAATCGATGATTTGGAATTAAATACTTACTATCATAGTTCGCACGAAATATACCATATCTTTTGGTTGTATAAGCTGCTTCCACATAAAGAGAATGAATATACTCCGGGTATTGCGAACCATCACCATAATAGTAGATATTGGCAAGAGCACCACCTTGAAAACCAAGGTCGGCGTCAAACGCAACTGAAGGTAATGCACCAAAATTCCAACCTGTTTTAATTTTACGACCAAGAGAGTCAACTTGTTGAACTTTAGCCTTCGCAAAGGCAGACAGCGTAAACATCACGCTAAGTATAACAATTAAACTACGCTTCATAATAATCCTAATTGAACGTTTCTAACCACTAAACACATCCTAATATCCAAGCTAACAATGCACCAAGATAAGTACCTACAGCATAACCAACCAAGCCAACCACGATACCCGAGATGAGGACCTTCTTATTCTTCATTGCACCCACAATAGGTGGCACAAATGGAGGTGAACAGAGCAAGCCTACTTGGCTTACGCAAAAGAGGTCACCACTGACTTTAGCAATTCGGCAGAAAATCAAGTGCAGTGCCATAGACATGAACATAATCCATAGTACGAAGCCACCGATATAGAGCGACCCACCATTGACACTATTGACATCAAACATAGATGCTACTATCACACTGAAAACCAAGATAAAGAACATTCCCAACTCAAAGGTCTTAGGCAACTCGCGCACTTGTTTGAAGAAAGAAGCGATAATCGCCAAAGTAGTGATTGTGAGGATAACAACAAGTTCATTAAGTGTGCCCGTTATAAGCAAAGCAAGACCTGCACCAATAGCAAGGAAGACAACGCTCAAGCCCAAACCTTTGAGCATGCCCCAGAAGTTTTTCTTCT
>CALGCU010000166.1 GCA_937886455.1 uncultured Bacteroidales bacterium
CCAAAGCGGAATGCCATTTGAATTACGTATAGCCAATTTAGCAACTGATGGTCAAATGCTGGAAATTGCACGCCGATGCGTAAATGACATTCTGGAGCAAGACCCCACTCTCACTCTGCCTCAACACTACATGCTTTTGCCTCAATTGCGCAAACTCCACCAAAGACAAATTAACTGGGGTGTAATTAGTTAACTGTCATTTCACACACATTCACCTATCTTATTGTCCCTTGCTTTCCCACCCTAAGGACACACCACACATATACCCCAAAAAGAACTACACATGGAAGACAAAGAACATAAAGAACCTGTGAGTCTTTTTTACCACTTCAACCCAAAAATATGTTATAAAACATAAAATCTCTTGTTTATCTCAAAAGAAAGCCGTACCTTTGCAACGTGATTTTTTCATAGTATTAGATTTAAGGTTAATTGAGAAAGATTGGGTTGTCGAGAGACAACCTTTCTTTTTTTATTAAACAAACACACGATTATGCTACAAATTGACGATACTATTGTAAGTTTTGATGTTCTTGAAGAACAATTTCTATGCGACCTGACTTCCTGCAAAGGCATCTGCTGTATCGAAGGCGATGCTGGTGCTCCGCTTGAATTGGCAGAGATTAAGGAAATTGAAAAAATTCTCCCTCTTATTTGGGATGACCTCTCTGAGAAAGCCAAACACGTGATTGAGCAACAAGGAGTGAGTTACATCGATGAAGACGGCGAGCCTGTGACATCCATTGTTGATGGTGCTGAATGTGTGTTTACCTACACCGACAAGGACGGCACATGCAAATGTGCGATAGAAAAAGCATATAGAGAAGGTAAGATTAACTTCTACAAGCCCATCTCATGCCACCTCTACCCCATTCGTTTAGCACGCTACAAGAAATTTACTGCTGTTCAATATCACCAATGGAACGTGTGTGAGTGTGCGCGAACATGTGGACAAAAAGTAGGATTACCGGTGTATAAATTCTTAAAAGAACCACTTATCCGACGTTTTGGGAAAGAATGGTACGCACAACTTGAACTCGCGGCCAAAGAACTCAAACAAGCCAGAGAAGAACGATAAGCCACATTTGCAAAAGCGAGGCTTTTAGCCTATCTTTGCAAAAAGAAAAAGCATATATAAAAATATTTTAACCCACAGACAAGGCTTGTGAAAGTCAGTCTGAACGAAACAAACAAATGTATCATCGAGAACAATTAGTTCTCTAAAACAAACAAAAATGGGAAATATTGTAGCCATTGTAGGACGCCCCAACGTAGGAAAGTCCACCTTATTCAACCGTCTCACAAAAACACGACGTGCCATTGTTAATGAACAAGCAGGAACTACACGTGACCGACAATATGGTAAGTCTGAATGGAACGGAAGGGAATTCTCTGTCATTGACACCGGAGGATGGGTAGTAAACTCTACCGATGTGTTTGAAGATGAAATTAAACGTCAAGTCACTTTAGCTATTGATGAAGCCGACATCGTACTCTTTGTCCTTGACACCGTGAGTGGTATCACCGACTTAGACACTGAAGTAGCACAAATCTTGAGACGCTGTCCCAAACCTGTCATTCTTGTTGCTAATAAAGTAGATACTTTTGATTTACAATACCAAGCTGCTGAATTTTACAAGTTAGGACTCGGAGATCCTTTCATGCTATCTGCAATCAACGGACTCGGAACTGGAGAACTCCTTGATAAACTGCTCACCTACTTTAAACCGGATGTCACTGAAGAAATAGCTGAAGAATTACCTCGTTTTGCTATTGTTGGACGTCCAAATGCAGGTAAATCGTCTATCATCAATGCCTTCCTTGGAGAAGAGCGTACTATTGTAACCGACATAGCAGGAACCACACGCGACTCTATATACCTACGATACAATAAATTTGGACATGACTTCTACTTGGTTGATACTGCCGGAATACGCAAGAAAGCTAAAGTCAACGAAGATTTGGAATACTACTCTGTAGTTCGTTCCATTCGAGCTATTGAAAATTCTGACGTGTGCATACTCATGATTGATGCTACACGTGGCATTGAGAGTCAAGACCTAAATATATTCTCGCTTATTCAAAAGAATAAAAAAGGACTTGTAGTGTGTGTAAATAAATGGGACCTTGTAGAAAATAAGGAACAAGCTACCATCACACACTTCGAAAGAGCCATTCGTGAACGCTTGGCTCCTTTCACCGATTTCCCAATCATCTTCACTTCTGCACTCACCAAACAACGCATTTTTAAGGTGATTGAAACTGCTGCAGCTGTGTTTGAAAACAAGAATCGCAAAGTACCCACAGCAAAACTCAACGAAATGTTGCTACCCACCATACAAAATTATCCTCCTCCTGCATTAAAAGGCAAGTACATAAAAATCAAATATGTAACACAACTACCCAACACACAGATACCTACATTTGTGTTCTTTGCTAACTTGCCTCAATATGTCAAAGAGCCTTATCGACGCTTCTTGGAAAACAAAATAAGGGGATGGTGGAACTTTCATGGAACACCAATACAGGTATTTGTACGACCGAAATAAAAGATACAACGCAAAATAGTTGGTTTTCAATTTCACTAATACACAGAAAAGTATTACATTTGCAGTCGCATTGATAAATAACACACCCTATTAACTGGAAATTATTAAAAAAATTTATATCGTAACCTTACAATTATGGCAAAGAATAACAAATTGGAACAAGACAGCATGGCTAATGTAGAAGAGGCATTAACCGCATCTGAAAGATTCATTGAAAAAAACCAAAAAGCCATCATATACACTGTTACTGCTATTGTATTGGTAGTATTGGCTGTATTGGCATTCCGCAATTTCTACATTGAACCACAAAACGAAGCT
>CALGCU010000167.1 GCA_937886455.1 uncultured Bacteroidales bacterium
TGGTTGCCCACTTCACAGAAAGTCCCAAATCCACCCAATCATGGCCTGCCGTTGTGCCGGAAGTTGCATTCTTCCACTGAGCATACAAAGTAAGATTTGATGTAGGAGTAATAGTCTGTCCGTTTGTATATGATGTACCACTGCCATCAGCCTTCGTGTTCCAACCCGTAAATGTATAACCGCTACGAGTAAAACTATTTGACGTCAGTTTTTGAGAAGCACCTTCTTTAACGCTTAAAGCAGACATTGTACCGCTTCCTCCATTAGCATTGAAAGTAATGGTGTAAATCACATCCTTCTTCCACTGCGCATACAAAGTAAGATTCGCTGTTGGAGTAATAGTCTGACCATTGGTATACGATGTACCACTTCCATCAGCTTTCGTATTCCAACCCGTAAATGTATAACCGGTACGGGTAAAACTATTTGACGTTAGTTTTTGAGAAGCACCTTCTTTAATAGTTAAAGCTGACATTGTACCGCTTCCTCCATTGGCATTGAAGGTAATGGTGTAAGTCTTCTTCCACTGCGCATACAGCGTAAGATTTGCCGTAGGAGTAATAGTCTGACCGTTGGTATATGATGTACCACTGCCGTCAGCCTTAGTATTCCAACCCGTAAATGTATAACCGGTACGAGTAAAACTATTTGACGTTAGTTTTTGAGATTTTCCGTGTTCAAAGGGTTGTGATTGCATGGTTCCATTTCCACCATTCGCTTCAAAAGTGACAGTGTAAGCTGCATTCCATTGTGCATACAGCGTGGTATTACCATTTAAAGTAACTTTTTGTTGATCGGTATATTGGGTTCCTGTACCATCGGGTTGAGTGTTCCATCCGGCAAATTTATATCCTTCTCGCGTAAATGTATTGGCATTCAAGGCTTGTGCAGAGCCCTTCTTAAAAAGTTGCGTGGACATATTTCCACTCCCACGATTGGCGTCATAGGTAACTTTACAATAATCCGGAGAAGTTGCTTTACGAAGTGTTTCAATGAAATTATTAGCTGCATTTTTTATTTGGCTTAATCCTTCTTCACCCAATGAGGAGCTGCAGTCAAGCACCAACATAATCAATGCACTCTTCTGTTCTACGATGGTTTGTGAATATTTGCTGGGGTCAAACTCTGAGTTAGGGGTCCAACTACTTCCCGGATCTTGATTCCATACTTGTGCCTTATCTGTGGACAACTCTCCTCCTTTACCATCACTTCCTTTTTTCACATCTTCAAATGTAAAAGTAAACAACACACCATTGGCTGTGGCTTTTACTGTACTTCCGCTACTGCAAGTCATACCCACATATGTGATAGATGTTAATGTTCCATCGCTCCATGTACCTTCTATGTAACAATTAGACTGACTCTCATTTGCCAAATTACCTTCAAAAGTAAAACGAGTCTTAACTCCATCTGCCTGCATGGGCACTGTAAGCGAAATGGATTGGGATTGGGTTTCATTATAAAGAGAAGCGGCAATTTCTTGAAAGATGGCATCCACTTCATTCATATCTTTTACTTCCAATGCATTTGCAGGAGATGTGGACAAAGCTGTTAGATTGGCTTTAAACTTGGCATCATCCTTCACATCCTTACCTTTCAGCCCAATGGCATACCCGGTAATAGGGAGATTATTCACACGTGCCGACAGCAAATGTTGATTCACCGCGTTAGCATTGGCATATTGGTCTCCAAAAAAGGGAGAACCTTGATCCAAACCATCGGTAAAAGTCACAATAGCCACATTATTTAAGTCATCCGGGAAACGAGCACCCTCCATATTAGTGAGCGCATCATCCACAGCATAATACAACACTGTAGCCATATCAATATTTAGCCCATTGACAAAATTTTTAAAGTCTGTGGCTGAACTCTCTGAAAGGATACGAAAATAACGACTGTCATACACATAACGTTTCACATCTGTATTAAAACCGGTAATCCCCATGTAAAGACCGGACTCGGAATAAGTGACTTTATTGCCGGTATTACCACCACCGGTATTGCCACCTCCGGTGTTTCCGCCACCTGTCACAGGAGGTTCCGGCTCGCATGCCACAAAACTGAAACAAAGCACCAACACACTGCACAATGCTTTCAAAAAACTACGATAATTCATATTGATTTAATGATTTACTCGCCTACTCTTCTTAGGATTTTCGGCAAACTCCATTGTTTATATTCCTTCACATACGGACATAAAAAAAGCGCAGACCTCCGTTGGTTATTTACAACAAGAGGCCTTCGCATTGCCCAAACAGTCAAATAAACAACAGGAAACCTACGCCGGTATGAAAACACACCACACCCACACACATAGGTGCAGTATGGATACACTCATACCCATAGGCATCTACTGCTCACTTTGATTTTGACTGTTTTTTAGAGAAAAGTTGCGAAGTTTTCTTGTTGTCAAACACAAAGCGTCAATAAACGCTATTCAATATGTCAGAAACCTACCCTCGGAAGCCACCTTGAGCGAAACACCTTTCGCAAGACATATCCCCTCCGACGTAGGATTCGTGGCAAAGGTAGTATATCTCAACGACAAATGCAAACAAAAACATGCATATCTACATAACTACTTCATTCAAAACTAACTAAAAAAGCACTGTCGCCCTGGGCTAGGGGGACGAGCGAAACGAAGTGTAGCGGAGGGGGTCCGTCTATGTATCTACAATAAACATCCTCCAGCGTAGC
>CALGCU010000168.1 GCA_937886455.1 uncultured Bacteroidales bacterium
AGAAAAACAAATGGGAGTATGGTCACTTCTTGGGAGAAGGCTATACCGGAGATCAATTTGCACAAGATGTGTCTGTTGACGCAGAGGGTGTGTAGCTATGGAAGGTGTAGGATAAAATTTGCTTAAGTGTGTTTTTTTTCTTATTTTTGCCCTTAATTATCAGGTGTTAGTTGGGTGACATATAATGGCCAAGAAGAAATACAGATATAATCCTCAAACATTGAGTTATGAACAGATAGAGCATACATGGCGTTTCAAATTGAAACGCATGATGTTGTATACATTTGTAAGTGCTTTTGGCGGTGTGGTATTTTTTATACTATTTCTGAGTATGTTTCCCTCTCCTCGTGAGAAGCAGTTATTGCAAGAGCGCAAACAATTGATGGCTCAGTATAGTTTATTGGACAAACAGGTAGATCAATTACAACGCGTGTTGATTGACTTACAGCAGCGTGATGAAAATCTTTACCGTGTAGTGTTTCAAGCCGAGCCTATCCCTCTGGCTATTCGACAAAGCAGCCAAAATCGCCCTTCTTACTACGATGATTTAGCAGAAATGACAAATGAAGCCTTGGCTGTTTCAGTGACTCAGAAAGTGGACGCAATGAAGAAGCAGTTGTATGTGCAATCCAAGTCGTATGATGAGATTGTTAAATTGGCCAACGAGAACGAAGACAGGTTGCAGTGTATTCCTGCCATTCAACCAGTGTTAAACAAAGACTTGAAACGTGTTGCTTCCGGATATGGCTGGCGTATTGACCCTGTGTATCACACGCGTCGTTTTCATGAAGGTATGGACTTCACTGCTCCAACCGGGACAGATGTGTATGCAACAGGTAATGCCAGTGTGAGTTTTGCCGGTTGGAAGAGTGGTTATGGCAATTGTATTATCTTGAATCACGGCTATGGTTATGAAAGTTTGTATGCTCATTTGCATAAAATCAATGTACGCAAGGGGCAGAAAGTCACTCGTGGTCAAGTAATCGGTTTGGTGGGTAATACAGGCAAATCAACCGGTCCTCACTTGCATTATGAGGTCCACTTGCGTGGCAAGGTAATGAATCCGCAGAACTATTACTTCAAAGATTTATCACCTGAGGAATATGACCAGATGGTACAATTGTCAAATAATGCAGGTCAGATGTTTGATTAATCCCCACAGTGTAGATATCGATGAAATCTGTAAGATTGGTCATATTTTCAATTGCTTTACTACTTACATTTTCTGCATATTCACAAGATTTTGCTTATAGTCGTTGGGCTATATATCGTTCTTTTATAGAAAGTGAACTGAGACGTCATGAGTTGCCTTTGTACTATGCATATTTACCACTATTACAAACCAATTGTGATATTTATCACCGTAATTCTTATGGTTGTGGGGCATGGGCATTAAGCATGGCAGTTGCTCACCATTACGGGCTTCAAATTCTGCCAGGCTATGATGAACGGCATGACATGAAGCGTAGTAGCGAGGCAGCTGTTGCCTATCTCGCCGATTTGTACCAACATTACCATGGTAATAGCGAAAAGGTGTTGCAACAATTTATGGTGTGCACCAATCAAGCCGTGCGATCTAACAAGATGTCAGCCGAGTTCTTACTTCGCAGAATACAAGAGATGTGTCCTACTAATATGGAGTTTTCCACCGATAGTAGCCAAGTAGATACCATTACCATGGCAAAAAGCATATACTTTCGTGATTTCTGTCATTATGTAGGCATAGACTCTGTAGTGATGATGCAGTGTAATCCAAGTATTTTACCTAAGGTGAAATACCTCCACGCCTCTACCAAGATTTATCTACCTCACTCGTACAAAGAACAATGGGCGATGGTGTGCGACAGTGTGTACAGTCATGCTATTGAGACGAAGAAAAGCCAGGTAACCATTCCCACTACACCTCTCAAGCCAGAGCCCAGTTACATCGTGTATCGCGTACGTTCGGGCGACACTTTGGGGCACATTGCCATGAGATATCATGTGGGAGTGTCACAACTAAAGCGTTGGAATCGACTCCAGTCCGACATGTTGCAAATAGGTCAACGATTAAAGATATACAGATAAAATGAAAGCATATAAAACAAATTTATTTATCTTCTCCATTATCATTGTGTTGGGTATACTGTGCTATGTATTTCCCAGCGAAGGAATCCAGATTGGGACAATAGAATTAGAATTTCCCAGCTTGGATGATGTATTAGGACAAAAAGAAGATAGTTCCGAAGTAATCACTGAGTCACCCGAAGAACTCTTAGCACGACGTTTAACCGAAATGCGTTTACAAGAGGAAGCGCAATACTTGACATACTTTCAACAAAATGCCGGACGGATTCATTTCCCGAACGACAGTATCAACATGTTTGATGACCTATTTGCTGCTCTTGATAAAGGAGGAGAGACACGAGTAAAAATTTTACACTTTGGTGACTCTCAGATTGAAGAAGACCGCATCAGTAGCATGTTACGTAGCGAGCTGCAGAGCAAATTCGGTGGACAAGGCGTAGGAATTATGCCCGCAATACAGACCATCCCAACCCTCTCCATAGGTCAATCTACCGACCATGAGATGAAACGTCACATGGTGTATGGACCAGTAGAATTACGCGATTCAAATAACCAGTATGGCATTATGGGGCAAAAAGCTCACCTGGACACCACTGTGCAAATACGGTTTTATCCACGCCCTAAGATTAGCCAAAATAATCCGAGTCGTTATTTTACTCAAATACAAGTGTGGTTGGGTAATGTGTCAGGTAAACTAAGTGTGCATTGCAACGGCACTACCCTATATGCAGACACGACCCAAGAAGGTATGCAAGCATTAACTTTCCAATTGCCAGACAGCACGATACGCACAAGTCTCACCCTGCAAGGGTGTGGTGACATTTATGGTGTATCATTAGGAAGTCCTATCGGAGTTTCTGTGGATAATATTCCTATGCGTGGGTGTTCCGGTACTATTTTCACCCAAATGAATAGTCAAGAGATTCAACAATATTGTCGTGCCAACAATGTTCGTCTGATTATTTTGCAATATGGCGGCAACTCCGTTCCTTACCTTAAGAAAGCAACTGGCATAAGTAATTATGCTCAACAATTAGAACGCCAGATTAAGTATCTAAAGCGTTTGGTTCCGAATGCCGAAATACTGTTTATTGGTCCGTCTGACATGGCCACAAAAGTAAAAAGCGAAATGCAGACATATCCCCATCTACCGATGGTAGTGGACAGCATCAAACACGCAGCTCTACGCGCCGGCGCCGCCTATTGGGATCTATACATGGTGATGGGTGGTAAAAACTCCATGGTGAATTGGGTCAATAGTCAGCCTCCCCTAGCTGCCTCTGACTATGTACATTTTTCCCGCTTAGGTGCAGACAAAATTGGCGACATGCTGTGCAAGTCAATACTATTGTACTACGACTACTACAAATGGCGAAATCAGAAAGAAGTGGTGATAGATGATAGTTGTGTAGTTAATTTAGACAGCATTTTGCCCACTCAACAAACTTCAATCAACACACTCACTCAAACAATTCCCTAAATGAAGCCGAGCACACTGAAATATATAATAGGATGGTTCATAGTCGCTTATTGCGGTTGTATGACAACATACGGACAGGTCCTCAAAGATTTGCCGGCCTATAGGTGTGTGCGTTATGAGGAAAATG
>CALGCU010000169.1 GCA_937886455.1 uncultured Bacteroidales bacterium
CACGTAGGATACACGTAGGATACACGTAGGATACACGTAGGATACACGTAGGATATACGTAGGATATACGTAGGATATACGTAGGAAGCAGCAACCAAAAAGATAGTTGCAAAACAAAAAAACTCCAAGAAACACCACCCCTGCAGTTCACATAGTGAACGTCCTGTAGCAAGCAAAGCGAGCGTCCTGTAGTGAGTGAAACGAACGTCCTGTAGGCTCCGCCGTCCTATAGCTCACTATGTGAGCGTCCTACAGCAAGCGAAGCGTAGCGTCCTAACACTCACACAAGGTATGTCTGAAACAGTAACATACCAGACAATCTGAATCTCCATGATCGGCACAAAGAAATCAAATCCACCCAAAAAGAAAACTGCTTAGCGAATAATAACTATACTGAGCTCGTAAAGAAGATAGACAGGAGCAGTGACCAACAAAAGCGTAAAGGGATCACCCGTAGGCGTAATCACTGCTGCAAGGATGAGAATCAACACAAACACATGACGACGATACTGACGCAAATGTTCCCTGCGGAGAACACCCATACGAGAAAGAAACCACGTGAGCACAGGCACCTCACAAAGAAGTCCTAATAAAACGGACAACACCAGAAAAAGGGATACATACGACGAAAGACTTATCTGATTCACTACAAAAGAGCTCACCTGATAAGTTCCTAAAAAACGAAATGAGAGGGGAAATATCAAGGCATAACTCAACCCCACTCCCAAAGCAAACAAACCAAAAGAAAGCAACACCAAAGCAACACTATAACGGCGCTCATGTGTATAAAGAGCGGGAGACACAAAACCATAAATCCAATACACTATAAAGGGCAAGGCAATGGTCAACCCTGCAAACATGGACACCTGAAGGTGAGTCATAAATTGCGCCGTCAACTCAGTGTTGATAAAGGACACATGCACACTGGCAGGACACAGCACACCCCACCCCGTGATTTGAGCTAAATGACACAAACCACGATATAGGAAAAAGTCCGGTTCTGACGGCGCAAAAAGAAAGTCAAATAAAGGTTCCTTGAAACAAAAAGCACCCACTGTCGCTATGCCCCATAGACACAATGACTTGAGCAAGACAACACGCAACTCATCCAAATGCGCCCAAAAGGAAAGGTCTTTAGTCATCTTACTTTTGTTGTTCCTCTTTCTTTTCTTCCGCTACCGATTCTTCCTTACCATTCATACCATCCTTGAAAGAGCGAACTCCCTTACCTAAACCACGCATAAGTTCCGGTATTTTCTTCCCTCCAAAAATAAGTAAAATCACAAGAACAATCAGTATAATTTCCCAAGTACCTAACATAATGAATCTGTATTGTATAATATATTTATGATTGTTTTAACTCTTCCACTAAAGCATTGATGCGCTGCATTTCCTCCGGAATGTGAATACGCTGCGGACAATGGGGCATGCAATGACCACAACTAATACAATGGTCGGCTTGCCGCATACGCTCCACCTTCTTATCATATCCGATAAGCCATTTTCTACGAGCCTTTTTATATGCCGTATCCGCATGGTCACCTTCCGGCACTAGTCCTTCTGCTATGCTGTTATTGTAATAGCCAAACACGGCCGGGATATTGATGCCATACGGACATGGCATGCAATAGTTGCACGCCGTACATGGAATGGCTTTCAAGTCACAAATAGCGTCTGCCAACCGCATTAACATTGCGTCTTCTTCGGGCGTGATTGGACGTAAGGGCGAGAATGTACGACAATTCTCCTGCAAATGCTCCATATAGGTCATTCCGCTCAACACAGTCAATATCTTCTCAGGAGTACCGGCATATCGCAGTGCCCACTCTGCCGGAGTAGCATGAATATCAGCTCGTTTCATCTCACGTAGTATATGCGCGGGTTGTTTGGCTAATCTGCCTCCCAACAAGGGTTCCATAATCACCACAGGAATACCACGCTTCTCTAATTCTGCATAAAGATAAGATGCATTGGTATTGCTGGCTCTTTGCACTTTGGCATGATTCCAATCCAAGTAATTGAGCTGTATCTGAACAAAGTCCCAATGATATTTGCCCTCATCATGCCAACGAAGCAACATATCAAAGATACTGATATCGCCGTGATAAGAAAAACCAAGATTACGTATGCGACCTGCCTGCTTTTGTTCCACCAACCAGTCTAATATACCATTATCCATATATCGTCCATAGAAGGTTTGCATAGGGTCTTTCCCTGCCGATTTACCTCCAATGCTATGCAACAAAAGATAGTCAACATAATCCGTCTGCAAGTAGCGAAGTGAGCGCTCAAACATGGCTATTGACTCCTCACGTGCCCATACAGTGGGTGAGAAATTACTCATCTTTGTCGCCACAAAATAACTACTGCGTGGATGACGCGCCAACGCAACACCGGTGGCTTGTTCTGATAGTCCCTGACAATAAGCAGGAGAGGTATCAAAATAATTCACGCCATGGGCTATGGCATAGTCCACTAATTCGTTAATTCGCTCTTGATCTAACTCAAAGGGTGCTCCCTCCACAACTTCTTTCTCCGGCAAACGCATCATGCCATAACCTAACAGCGACACTTTATCACCGCTATTGGGATTTACACGAAGGGTCATATCTTGGGGATTGCTATCTTCTAACTCTACAGGAAGAGAGTCAGCCTTACGGTTACAGGCTGTAAGCAAAAAGGATGTGCCTGCCACAGCCGCAGTGGTATGTTTGATAAAGTCTCTTCTATTCATATTCAGTCTTTATGATGCGTGGTATATCCTTCTACATAAATAGCACTGAACGGACGAGAAGGACAGAGGTTTTCGCAAGCACCACAACCGATACAACGTTCGGTATTCACCACAGGAATCTGCAATGACTTCGGATCGTTGGCATCCTTCGGAACCATCTGGATGGCGCCTGTAGGGCAATGGCGTTCGCAATTGCCGCAGGACACGCCGTCGGTATTCACCACGCAGTTCTGTTCAATCCATACGGCATGGCCCACTTGGATGGACGACTTCTCGGCACGGTCGATGGGGCGGATGGCACCGGCAGGACACACTTCGGAGCACTTCGTACACTCGGGACGGCAATAGCCGCGTTCGTAGGAGGCTTCGGGTTGCATCAGGTTCATCAGGCCGGTAGAGGGGCGCAACACTTGGTTGGGACATGCAGAAATGCAGAGTTGACACGCCGTGCAGGCTTTCGTGAAATGGCGAATATCTTTTGCTCCAGGGGGGAGAATCGTAGTCTGACGCTGGGGCGCAACTTTATCTTCAATCACGGCAAGTCCGCCATCCACCTTTTTCTTCTGCGCACTGACAACAGAGGTTGCCGCTAAAGCGACCGCTCCCGTAATGAAGGCGCGACGGGTTTCCGAAGCGGGAGCCTCATCTGA
>CALGCU010000170.1 GCA_937886455.1 uncultured Bacteroidales bacterium
CTGCACTCAGAGAAAGAAAACAAGATATACCATTGCTCTTTAGAAAGTTTGCGGCCGATATGTCTGAAAAATATCGTATGCCACCACTGCGTCTGACAGATGAGGCACGTTTAATGTTGTGTAACTACTATTGGAATGGTAATGTGCGTCAACTCAAAAACGTTACGGAACAAATCTCTATTATAGAACAGAATCGTGAAATAACTCCAGAGATTCTCCAGCATTATCTCCCTGAAAATGAATTAGGGCGAACTCCAGCCTTGTGGCAAAGAAATAACACAAGGGGTAAGACCTTTAATTCAGAAAGAGAGATCCTATATGAAGTTTTGTTTGATATGAAGAAAGATATGAATGACCTGAAAAGGCTTGTACATAATATTATCAATCAGAATAACATTGCACCAGAAGATTTACAAGTTATAAAGCAATACGCGGATGATGGGTCATCATATTCCACGCCTATGCGTTCTTTGCATCCAACCGCACCACCAGTGCCACATGAAGAAAATAATGCAGTAACTCATATTGTTGATGATCTTGACTACCAAGAGGCTGTGGAATATAAAGATAATGCTGATATACAAGTGACGGGCAATACACTACAAGAGATGGAAAAAGAAATGATACGGCGTACACTCTTGGAAAATAAAGGTAAACGCAATGCCACAGCAGCAGCTCTTAATATATCAGAACGTACTTTGTATAGGAAACTAAAAGAGTATGATTTGTTTGAACCAAAAAGAAAAAGTAATAAATGAGAGTATATGCATGGTGGAGGCTAATATGCCTAATAGGAGTATTTGTGGGAATGAGCTGTACAGTGTCCTATAAATTTAATGGTGCATCAATTGACTATTCCAAGACTAAAACCATTGCGATTGCTGATTTCCCTAATATAGCAGAGTCGGTTTATCCGCCTTTAGCCAATCAGTTTATGGAGGCATTGCGGGATATATATAGCCGTCAGACGCGTTTGCAAGTGCTTAAAAGGGGGGGAGATTTAGAATTGGAAGGAGAGATTATTGGATATGACATCACTCCCATGGCGATTAGTGCAGATAGTTATGCTGCGGAAACTAAACTAACTTTGACTATTAAGGTGAGATTTACCAATAATGTTAATCCGGAAGATAGTTTTGAAAAACAATACTCTGCCTCTCAAAACTTTGATAGTAGTCGCATGCTCACTGATGTGCAAGATGAACTCATCACACTTATGACGCAAGATATCACTGAAAGTATTTATAATGACACCGTAGCAAAGTGGTAATATTATGAGTATTGAAGACTTGATGTTTCTATTGCAGAACCCCCAAGAACTTACTGCGGAGCATACTCAAGAGTTAAAAGAAGCGCTTGAGTATGCACCGTATTGTCCTTCACTTCGTATTTTGTATCTGAGAACTCTGGCTCTCACCAATAGTTTGCTCTATCCTCATGAATGCAAGAAAACAGTTTTGTTTGCAGAATCACCAGCTGCTTTGGCAACTGTAGTGTTGGCGGAAAAAACAGAGGTAAAGAAGCAGAAAAGAGAAGAACGTCACACGGGTAGTTATTTTGATTGGGTGGAACAAATAGAGAAAGGTGAATCCTCAGTGGCGTCGCTTAATGAACTCGCTAATCGTTTACGAAAAGCAAGAGAGAGTATGCAGACGGAATCAAAGAAAGAAGAAAAAACTCAACCCCAATACACTCACCAACATCTAACACAAGCCGTGAAAGATAAAAACTATGAGCATGCTATAGTAATTTTGAGGCAATTAAATTTGAATAATCAAAAAAAAATCAGTTACTTTGCAGACCAAATGCGTTTTCTTGAGAAATTAGTTGAATTTTCAAGAAATACAACAGAAAATCATAACGAAATAAATTAATAATTAAACTTGATATGTATACATTCTTTACAATTCTTATCGTAATTGCATCAATATTGTTGATTTTAATTGTCTTGGTGCAAAACTCAAAAGGCGGAGGTTTAGCTTCTGGCTTCTCTTCTTCAAACAACATCATGGGCGTGCGTAAAACGACTGACTTCCTCGAAAAAGCAACATGGATTTTGGCAGCCACAGTAATCTTGTTATCAATTTTGGCTGTTGGATTTAAGTCAGGCAACGTAGTGAATAACGAGTCTCAAATTAAAGAACAAGTGTTAGAACAACAAGAAGCAATGCAAAATGCTACTGCAACTCCTGATTTCAGTGAACAAACTGAAGGTGCAGAAACTGCAGAATAAGTTTTGTTAGATAATGTATAGCCGGCGAGATATTTATCTCGTCGGCTATTTTAATAATAAACACACCCAGTTTAATAATACGTACCCCAGACATTATGACCAGCTATAGCTCGTGTGACTCATTTCGCAGGCTATTCTGAAATTGTCTAATTTGTGTTATTAATACACGTCAATAATATATATCTTTCTACTACGTATGCAACCGGAGCAAGTTGAGCAAAGAAAATTAGAATCCAAAGTCAGAGCCCGCTTTCGCAAGGCTATGAGTGACTATGCATTGATAGAAGATGATGATAGAATCCTCGTAGGTTTGTCTGGCGGAAAAGATTCACTTGCTTTATTGCAACTTTTAGGAGAACAAGCTCGCATACATGTCCCTCGCTTTACAGTTGTGGCTGCTCACATATCAGTAGCCAATATAGGTTATCAAGTGGACTTGCCCTATCTGGAAGAGCAATGTAGTAGAGTGGGTGTGGAATTTCATCATATTACAACGGATTTTGACGAGACTATAGAACCTAATAAATCCAGGTGTTTTATTTGTTCTTGGCAACGCCGAAAAGCACTTTTTAAGGCTGCTCAAGTACTTAATTGTAATAAAATTGCATTAGGTCATCACATGGATGATATTGTGGAAACGCTTTTGCTCAATATGGTTTATCAAGGCACTATGGGTACTATGCCACCCAAATTAAAAATGGATAAGTTTGACGTTACTATCATCAGACCTCTCTGCCTAAATTTCGAGCAAGACCTTAAACAGTGGGAACAGTATCAAGCATATAAACAACAAATTAAGTCTTGTCCGTTTGAGAAAGAATCATCCCGAACGGATGTGAAACAACTGCTTGATAGCCTTAAACAGCAAAACCCCCACGTTCTGCAAACTATATGGCGCTCTATGGAGAATGTGCGTATGCAATATCTCCCCCAACAGGCCCCTAAACCCACACGTAAGAAATCATAAAACAAGTATAGATATGAAAGGACTTTATAGCATTTTGCTTCTCATCGTCTCTAATGTATTCATGACATTTGCATGGTACGGACACCTAAAACTTAAAGAACTCAAATGGTTTGATGCTCTTCCCCTTATCGCCGTCATAGCTATTAGTTGGGGAATCGCCTTCTTTGAATACATTTTTCAAGTACCCGCAAATCGTATTGGATTTCGGGAAAATGGAGGTCCCTTTAGCTTGATGCAACTTAAGGTTATTCAGGAGGTTATAACGCTTACGGTTTTTACAGTGTTTTCCCTCACAGCTTTTAAGACAGAAACACTTAAATGGAATCATATTGTTGCCTTTTTGCTACTTATATTGGCAGTTTATTTTATGTTTAAGAAATAATATAGATTGTTTGTAGGAATCAATAAAATAATTTATTTTCGCACTTGTTAATTATAGATAAATTATAACTATGGTATATCGTTTTACTTTTATTTCAGATGAAGATGATGCTTTTGTAAGAATCATAGATGTTGACTCTGAGGCTACCTTTTTAGATTTGCATAAAGCCATACAACAATCGGTTAATTTTAACGATGAACAAATAACATCGTTCTTCTTGTGTAATGACAACTGGGAGAAAGGGCAAGAAATTACATTGATAGAGATGGATTCTTCTTCTGAATATGACAACCTAGTAATGGATACCACAAGAATTGAAGAGTTTTTCTCAGAAGAGTCACAAAAACTGTTTTATGTGTTTGATCCTCTATTTGAACGTGGATTTTATGGTGAACTCACAGAAATTATCACCGGTAAGACACTGGCTACGCCACAATGTGTGCAAGCGGCGGGTGAGGCTCCTGCTCAGATGATAGAAGACGATGTGTTGGTGGGATTAGATAAATCAACCGGATTTGATGCTGACTTCTATGGTGATTCTGACTATGATACAGATGAATTAGATGAAGAAGGATTTGGAGGTATGGAGGATTTTGATTCTTATCAAGAGGACTCTATGTACTAAATGTTAATTTACTACTACCTCGCACAATGGGTAGTTAATGTATATAGGAGTTGTATCTCATTTTAGAGGTGCAACTCCTTTGTTTTCTATAATCCTATTTCTATATGTGTCTTTACGGTTCTTTATTGCAAGCCCGGCTTCGTATTCTTGCTTCTGCTTCTTGTTGTCAATGCAAAAATACAATAGTTGTCAGTGTCCTGCAATTGTTGTACCTTTGCATGAAAGACTGAAAATAATGCTGTTTGAAGAGCTCCCGTTAGAAGATGAAGTGTTGGATGGGTTGCAAGCTATGAATTTTCACGAAGCAACTCCCATTCAAGAGCAGGCCATTCCCGTCATTATTGATGGAAAAGATGTTATTGCTTGTGCCCAAACTGGTACGGGTAAGACTGCGGCTTTCATACTTCCTCTGCTCAATAATCTTTTGATTGATGAGCATGAAGAAAATGCGCTGAATGCTATTATTATGG
>CALGCU010000171.1 GCA_937886455.1 uncultured Bacteroidales bacterium
AAATTTCTTTTTTAACGGACAACAATAATTTTTTTACACAAAAAAGCAATTTGGGCAAACATTGTAAAATAAAAAACGAAGGAGTTATAATCAACAAACTGACTTTAACAGGAAACACTGCGCTATCTTCCAAAAATGCCTTATCTTTGCTTAACAATAAAAGCAAAAAGGAATATGGACACTATAAAAGTAGAAATCATAACAATAGGAGACGAAATACTAATCGGACAAATCATAGACACTAACTCAGCATGGATGGCAACTCAACTCAATCAATATGGGTTTGAAATACACAAAATCACATCTGTACATGACAACGCACAACAAATTAAAGAGGCTGTCACGTATGCATTCACACAAGCACAAGTGGTACTCCTCACAGGGGGGATAGGACCTACAAAAGATGATATAACAAAACACACACTATGCGAATTGTTTGATACAAAACTCATATACTCACAGGAAGTGTATGACAACATCACCCAACTATTCAAACACAGACCAAATGTCATGAACCCACTTACAGCAACGCAAGCTATGGTTCCTGAAAAATGCAAGGTAATACAAAATAAAGTGGGAACTGCTCCTATCACATGGTTTGAACATAATGAAAAAATACTTGTATCAATGCCCGGAGTACCATACGAAATGATGCATAACATGTCCACACAAATCATTCCAAGACTCGCACAACATTTCAACACACCTAATATCATACATCAAACACTCATCACATACGGAATACCGGAATCACAACTGGCAATCAAAATAGCTGAGTGGGAAGATAAACTGCCCAAAAACATACACTTGGCATACCTGCCTAACAACGGACTCGTAAAACTAAGACTCAGTGGAGTGGCAGATAATCGTGAAGAACTAAAAAAGATTATACAACAACTATTTGAACAACTCACACCAATACTCGGAAATGCAATCATTGCACATGAAGACATCACACCACAAGAGTACTTAGGATTGTTGCTGAATAAAACAAAACAAACAATCGCTACTGCCGAAAGCTGCACAGGTGGAAATATAGCACACTTAATCACATCTGTTCCGGGTAGCTCTGCCTATTACAAAGGTTCGGTTATTGCTTATGCAAATGAAATAAAAATCAACCAATTGGATGTGAATGAAAATGACATCATACAACACGGAGCAGTCAGTCAGCAAGTCGTGGAGCAAATGGCTATAGGCGTAAGAAAAAAAATGAATACACACTACGGCATAGCCACATCGGGAATAGCCGGACCCGACGGAGCAACTATAGACAAACCGGTTGGAACAACATGGATAGCAGTGGCAACTCCGGAAAAAGTAATCAGTCGAAAATTCCAATTCGGAAACCTCAGAGAACAAAACATTAATAGAGCAACACAAGCAGCACTCATCATGCTAATACAAACCATCAAACAACAATAACTGCAAAACACAACAAAATAACCTCCTCACATGTTAGAATGTAAAACAAGATGAGGCTTATTTTTGTAATGCAACAAATAATGTGTACCTTTGCTTGTTACTTCGTAAGGTAACTATGGGAAACAAAAGAAAAATAATTAACGACCCCGTTTTCGGATTCATTACAATATCCGGACACGAAGTACTGAATGTACTCCAACACCCCTATATGCAGAGACTCAGCAGAATCAAGCAATTAGGGCTGTCCTCATTTGTCTATCCGGGAGCTGTACACACAAGATTCCTGCATTCTATTGGGGCAATGTACCTCATGCAAGAGGCTATCAACCAACTCAGAATGCAAGGACAAAACATTACACACGAAGACGCAGAAGCGGCTCAATTAGCGATATTACTACACGACATCGGACACGGACCGTTCTCACATGTACTGGAAAACTCACTCGTTGAGGGGGTGGCACATGAAGAAATATCGGGATGGATGATGAAAAGAATGAATGAGGAATTCGGAGGAATACTCAACAAAGCAATTGACATATTCCACAATACACATCAACAACACTTCCTACACCAATTGGTTTCAAGCCAATTGGACGTGGATAGATTAGACTATCTCTGTCGTGATAGTTTCTTCTGTGGAGTTAATGAAGGAACGGTAGCTTCGGCAAGAATCATCAAAATGCTCAATGTCTTCAACGATAACCTCGTAGTGGAATCAAAGGGAATATACTCCATAGAAAAATTCCTCGTCGCAAGAAGACTGATGTACTGGCAAGTTTACCTGCACAAAACCTCAGTGGCTGCTGAACAAATGCTCATCAAAATACTCAAAAGAGCAAAATCACTGGCACTGAATGGAACACAACTACAAGGGTCTGAAGCACTGCAATTCTTCCTGCACCACCAAATCACTAAGGAAGACTTCTGCACGAATCATACACTGGATATGTATGCAATGCTGGATGACTCTGATATTTGGACGGCACTCAAAATGTGGTGCGCACACCATGACAAAGTGCTTTCATTATTATGCAAGGCATTCGTCAATAGAAATCTATTCAAAGTAAAAATACTAAACGAACCGCTGGATGTAAAAAAACTTGCACAACTCAAACTGAGTTATCAAAAAGCATGGAATCTCACAGAAGAGGAAAGTGACTTCTTCTGGGGAATACAGAGCGTCTCAACGGATACATACAGCCCAAGTGACGATCGTATCAACATCTTATACAACGACGGAACAATCAAAGATATATCTGATGCATCAGATATGCTCAATATTAACGTACTGACAAAGAAAGTCAGAAAAGATTATTTTTATTACACAAGATTATAACTGAACAGAATGGAATTTACCGCACAACAAATTGCCGATTTCTTACAAGGGGTAGTAGATGGTGATAACACCATAAAGGTAAGCGACGTCTCCAAAATTGAAGATGGAAGACCGGGAACACTCACATTCTTATCAAACCCAAAATATACACCACACATTTACAACACTAAAGCAAGTATTGTGTTGGTAAACAAAGATTTTACACCTGAAAAAGAAATAAAAGCAACTCTCATCAGAGTGAATAATGCCTACGAATGTCTGGCAAAACTACTACAACTGGTTGAGTCGGTAAAACCACAAAAAAAGGTATATCACCGCTGGCTCAAATAGCTGCAACAGCTAAACTCGGAGAAAATATATACGTAGGACCGTTTGTGGTGATTGGAGATAATACAACTGTCGGAAATAACACAAGTATTTACCCGCATACATTCATTGATGACAACTGTAAAATTGGAAATAATTGCATCATCAAAGCCGGAGTCAAGATTGCTGACAATACGGTCATTGGAAATAATTGTATCTTCCAACACGGAGTGGTCATTGGTGGAGATGGCTTCGGATTTGCACCGCAGGCTGACGGAACATACAACAAACTACCACAGGTAGGAAATGTTGTTATTGAAGATAATGTGGAAATTCAAGCTAACGCTACAATCGACAGAGCAACAATGGGCAGCACCATCATACGAAAAGGTGTCAAAATCGACAATCTGGTACAAATCGCACATAACGTGGAGATTGGAGAAAACACAGTCATTGCATCACAAACAGGAGTGGCGGGTTCAACAAAACTGGGAAAACAATGTGTCGTGGCTGGACAAGTTGGCTTTGCTGGACACATCTCTATTGCTGATAATAGCACATTCGGAGCACAAACTGGGGTGCCTAACTCAATCAAAAATGAAGGGGGTATTCATCAAGGATATCCGGCAATACCTGTAAATGTCTTCAGAAGAGCTTCGGTCGTGTATAAAAACCTACCGGAACTACAGAAAATGGTATATGATTTGCAAAGAAAAGTCAACGAACTAACACAGATAATTGAACAAAACAAACAGTAAGATATGAAACAACAAACGATTGGAGCTCAGTTCTCTTTAGAAGGAAAAGGACTACACACGGGATTAAATATTCAACTCACATTCCTGCCGGCTGATGAAAACACGGGAATTCGTATCAAAAGAATTGACCTGCCGGAACAACCATGCTATGAGGCTACTGCCGACCTTGTTACTGCCACTCAACGGGGAACTGTACTGCAAAAAGGGGAATGGAAAGTTAGCACAATTGAACATGCATTAGCAGCTCTTGCTGCCACTAATGTGGACAACTGCCTAATTGAGGTT
>CALGCU010000172.1 GCA_937886455.1 uncultured Bacteroidales bacterium
CATCCACCTATCATGACCACTTGTTTACCGGCTGAAATAGCCCAACTCTTAGTAGGTCGAAAAGTCAAAAAGAGCCAATCGGTGTTATCCACAAAGTCGGACACAGAATTGACTTTATTAAAACGCTGACGCCATGAATAAGTAAATTTAGGAGTAATCTGTCCATCAATGCGAAGATTGAAATAACGAACCTTCAGGCCTGACTTCTCATGAATAGGCTCACCGGCTAATGCTTCATTCAGATAATCAAAGCGTGCTTCAAGACCTAAACGGAAAATCTGATTATCTTTATCATAACCTTGTTGTGCGTTTACCGGCATGACAACAAGCAATGTCAACAAGCCAATGATGACAAAAACGTTTTTCTTCATTACAAGTGTTTTCATGGTATAATTTTGGAATAACTGCACAAAGATAGTGCAAGGTGAGTAAAATGCCAAATTTGCGATTAAGTGAGAGCAGAAAAAGTTTACTTTTTTATGCCGAGCAAGAGCAAATAAAACCCAAAGTTAAATTATTTGAGTATTTCCGAACCAAAGCCTATCTTATCAAAAGATAATACAAACGAGCGAGAAATATGAATTTTACTTCAATATTTTTCACTGCGAGTGCAGTTTATCTTATATAAGGTTTGTAGCAGTGAGGTAGTGATGGTGTGAGTGTGGGATGTTTGTGTGAAAAAGATGTTTTGGTTGGTAGTGATTTGATAGGATGCAAGAAGCCACCTACACTTGTGGTGAGGTGGCTTTCGGTGTGTTATTAGAAGATGGTGAATATGTTTATTCTGCCATATTGTGGAATACGTTTTGTACGTCTTCGTCTTCTTCTAATTTATCCAAGAGTTTTTGTACAGCTGCTTTTTGTTCTTCTGTGAGTTCTTTTACGTCATTAGGGATGCGTTCAAATTCCGCACTAAAGATTTCAAATCCGTTTTCTTCCAAGTATTTTTGTATTGCTGAGTAGGATTGGAAGTCTCCATAGAGCAGTACGGAAGCGCCTGTTTCTTCGTCCCCTTCGTCATATACTACTTCATCTACTCCGTAGTCAATGAGTTCGAGTTCGAGTTCTTCAACATCTACTCCTTCTTTTGGTGCAATTTTGAATACACATTTATGTTCAAATAGGAATTCAAGGCTTCCTGAAGTTCCGAGTGATCCACCATTTTTAGTGAAATAGCTACGAATGTTGGCTACAGTACGTGTGGTGTTGTCTGTAGCGGTTTCTACGAAGATGGCAATTCCATTAGGTCCATATCCTTCGTAGTTCATTTCTTTATAGTCGGTGAAGTCTTTTGATGTTGCTTTTTTGATAGCTCTCTCCACGTTTTCTTTCGGCATGTTTTCTTTTTTTGCTTGTTGCATTAACACGCGCAAACGAGGATTAGTGTCAGGGTCGGGTCCACCTGCTTTTGTAGCGATGGTGATTTCTTTTCCTAACTTAGTGAAGACACGGGCCATGTTGCCCCAACGTTTCATTTTTCTTGCTTTTCTGTATTCAAACGCTCTACCCATTGTATAGTTTATTTAGTTTGTTGTGAAGAGAATGTTTAGTTGTAGTATTATAAATTTCATTTAGGGTGGCAAAGTTAGGAAAAAACGTTGGAATAATCAACCTAAATGTGTGTAATTCTTGGATTAGGTGTTTTCATTTGCCGGGTTTAAGATGGAGTTTATTGCTCCTAACATTGCTACTCCTCCAAAATGTAGTGATTTGAGATAGGGAATTTTGTCCAATGTCACTCCCCCGAGAGCAATCACTTTGTGGTCTATGATTCCCTTATCCGCTGCAAGTTGTAGTTGATTGTGTGTAAAGGCTGCATTATACCCTACCTTTGATATGCTGTTAAAAATGGGACTTAAAAAGAGGTAGTCATAGTTGTTTTTATATGTTTCTATTTCTTCTAAAGAATGGCATGAGCGACTTCTTGATCCGGTGTAATTGTCGGGGAGTTGTGTGATGTTTTTATTGACATGTACTCCCCGCAAGGCGAATTCTTCGTATAAACAGAAGTGGTCATGCACGACTATTTTTTTTCTTTCAGTGGGTGTTAGTTGTGTTAATACTTGTTTGCAATAGGAGATATCGGCTTGTGGTTTTCGGAAGTGTAGTATATCTACCCCATGGGCGAGAAGTTGCCTGATGTAGGCCACTTCTCCGCTTTGTGCTTGGGGTGATGTGATAGCAATTATCAGCATGTTTAGTGATTTTCTATTTATTTCTGTGTAAGTGATTTAATAATCAGGTCAGCCACTTTTTTTCCAGAAAGTAACATTCCTCCAAAAATAGGTCCCATGCGAGGCGTGCCACTTACTGCTGATGCAGCCATCCCGCACACATAAAGTCCCGGATAGATTTCTTTTGTACCTTTTACCACTTCTTCTTCACCTGCTACTACGTCAAGAGAGCGTTCTCCAATGACAGCGCCCGTATCTGTGTTGAGTAGAATTCCATTTTTTCTTGCAACAGTTTGGCACATTTCACTGTCATGTCCAGTGCCATCCACCACACACTTAGCCATGATGTTAAGAGGGTCAACGTGCATTCCTTCACGCAATACCGGTGTCCAATTGACCACTACTCCGCTAACTACATTATTTTTAAATATCACATCTTCCACCGAATAGCAGTTGAAAATAGTTGCTCCAGCATGTACAGCTTTGTATAATAATGCAGCGGTGCTTTCTATGGAGTCCATTACGTAGAGATGGTCGTTGTATTGTTCGTAGTTGATGTTAAACTCTTTTATAATGTGTAGTGCTTCTTCTTGTACTACAATTTGGTTGAACATCATAGCACCTCCCCACATGCCCCCTCCGGGTGATAGTTTTCTGTCGAATTGGGCTACTTTCAGTCCTGCTTTTGCGAGGTAATATGCCGCCACAATTCCCGAAGGTCCTCCCCCTACGATAGCCACATCAAGTTCTAAGTTTTTTTCTAATTTTTGGAAATAGGTAGTGATGATACCTTGTGATACATTTTTTTCAATCATAACTTTAGTATTTTAGTGATTATAGATTATTGTTCTTCGCATATTGTATGGCTTATTTTCATTGCACAGAAATGAGGTCCGCACATGGTGCAATATTTTCCTCCTACATTGTTAGATGATTTATAGTATTCTAATGCTCTTTCAGGGTCAAGACTCAGGTTGAACTGGTCTTTCCAGCGAAATTCGTAGCGTGCCTTGCTGAGTGCATTGTCGCGCACGATAGCCCCGGGATGTTGTTTTGCAATATCAGCAGCATGAGCAGCCAGTTTGAAGGCGACCACTCCTTCTCTTACATCGTTTTTGTTTGGAAGAGCAAGGTGTTCTTTTGGAGTAACATAACAGAGCATAGCTGTGCCATACCACCCTATTTGTGTGGCACCAATTGCAGCGGTTATGTGGTCATATCCGGGTGCAATGTCTGTAACTATTGGTCCTAGGGTGTAGAAAGGTGCATTGTGGCATTTTTCGATTTGGCGTTCCATATTTTCTTTGATTTTGTGCATAGGAACGTGACCAGGCCCTTCGATGAATACTTGTACATTCTTTGCCCAAGCCCGTTGGACAAGTTCTCCCATAGTGTCTAATTCTGCAAATTGTGCCCTATCATTGGCATCTTGAATGCTGCCAGGTCTGAGTCCGTCGCCAAGTGAAAGAGCGACATCGTAGCGTGCTACTATATCACAGATGTCATCAAAATGTTCATAGAGGAAACTTTCTTTTTGATGAGTTTGGCACCATTTAGAGATGATGCTACCCCCACGACTTACAACCCCAGTGAGGCGGTCGGCAGCCAGCATGATGTTTTTTAGTCGGATACCACAGTGTATTGTGAAATAATCAACCCCTTGTTCGCATTGTTCGATGAGAATATCACGATATATTTCCCACGTGAGGTCTTCAGCTTTACCATTAACCCTTTCCATTGCTTGGTAAATAGGCACAGTGCCGATAGGGACGGGACTATTTCGTAGAATCCATTCACGTGTTTCGTGAATGTTGGGACCTGTAGATAAATCCATAATTGTGTCAGCACCCCATTTGCAACTCCATATGGCTTTTTCAACCTCTTCTTCAATGCTTGAAGTTGTTGCCGAATTACCTATGTTTGCATTTATTTTTGTTAAGAAATTTCGCCCAATAATCATGGGCTCTGCTTCTGGATGATTGATATTAGCCGGAATAACCGCTCTTCCTTCAGCAATTTCTTTACAAACAAACTCAGGTGTTATGTGAGATTCTATTCCAAGTGATTGACAATTCATATTTTCCCTAATCGACACATACTCCATTTCCGGAGTTATGATTCCTTTCTTGGCATAATACATTTGGCATGGGTTGTTAGAGTCGTGTAGATTACGCTCTTGAATCCATGCTTTTCGCAGATTTGGTAAACCTTTTTCAAGGTTTATCACTGTGGTGTTGTCGCCATAAGGTCCAGAAGTGTCATAGATATACACAGGTGGGTTGGGAGTTTCCATTCTTTGGCCGTTTTTGATAGTCACAGTAGGCATTTGAGTGACCATACGCATTCCTACTCTTACGCTCGGATGTATAGTTCCGTTTATATACACTTTTTGTGAACCCGGATAAGAAATTTTAAGATCTGATTTCATTGTATTTGATTTAGTAATTGTGAATAATATTGTTAATCTCTTGCATTTCTTGTATAGGATTTTCAGCCTTGAGTACACTACTGCTTAAGGCAATACCATTGACACCGCTTTTCAGTAATTGAGGAATATCAGCTTTAGATATTCCACCAATAGCCACCAGAGGGATGTGGATATTGTTGTCTTTCATTTGTTTGATTATGGTATTATAGCCATCGTATCCGAGTACAGGCGCAAGGTTTTTCTTGGTTGAAGTGAATCGGAATGGGCCACATCCCAAATAGTCGGGTGTGGCGCTTTGCAAGATGTGTAAAATATCAGTGAAGGAGTTGATTGTAGCACCTATGATGAATTGATTACCAAGTATTTTGCGTGCTTCGTCAACAGGCATGTCATTTTTTCCAAGATGAACTCCATCCGCTTTGATTTTTTGGGCAAGGAGTACATTATCATCAATAATAAAAGTGGCATTGTAGGAACGACACATTTCTTGTACAGTGAGAGCAGTTTTTTCCATCAGAGAGTCATCTGCATCCTTCATGCGCAGTTGTATCCATCGACATCCTCCTTGTAGCGCAATACGCACAGTGTCGATGTAAGAATAAGTGTCTGTGTGATGGGTTATGAATTGTAACTTGTAGTGGTCATTCTTCATACGTTTGAATTTTTATGGGGTTAAACAGATGATTAACAGGTCCACATCCATGTCCTATGGAGATATCCGCACCGTTTTTAATCGCCTCTGTGATGTAGATTTTAGCTTGTCGAACAGCCTCTTCCATAGTGAACCCACGTGCCATAAAAGCAGCAATAGCCGCCGAAAGTGTACATCCGGTGCCATGAATATTATGGGTAAAGATTGTTGGAGAAGTATAGTGAGTGATGGAGATAGCTTTATCTGTAGTACGATAAAGTATGTCTGTCTTCATATCGCCATGTTCATGTCCACCTTTGAGAAGAATAGCCTTTAGACCCGACTGAAGAAGATGTTGTGCTGCAGCGTTTTTCTCTTCCAAAGTGGTGAGTGGCAGATTACATAAAGCCTGCATTTCAGGGATGTTAGGTGTGAGCAATGTGGTAATAGGTAATAATTTCTTTATAAGCACATTTTGCGCCTCATCAGCCATCAATCTATGGCCACTACTTGCGAGCATAACAGGGTCGAGAATAATAGGCGTAGAATAGTTTTTGAGTGTTTGGGCTAAGACTTCGACTATCTCAGCATTGCCCAGCATGCCGATTTTAATTATAGAAGGTGAGATATCGTTCATTACGGAAAGTAATTGACTGTGAACCATATTTACCGGAATGTGTAATTGTGCTTGTACTCCTTGGGTGTTTTGAGCCGTAATAGCCGTAATGACAGTTGCGCCATACACTCCAAGTGCCGAACATGTTTTAAGATCAGCCTGTATTCCGGCTCCACCAGATGAATCAGAGCCTGCAATTGAGAGAACAATCGGATAGCGTTTTTTGGGGGTAGAGAATATTTGAGGATTGTTATCTTGCCCCGTTTTAGTTGTGTTGTTTAGTTTTAATTTCATAAGAAAATTTCAATTAAAATACTAACAACGGGGTGTCTTTTAAAAAAAAGAAAACGTATACCTTCCTTTGGGGTATACGTTACGACATTATCCACAATTCCTACGGCAGTACTAACTGCATCAGGTTCGAGGGTATAATCTCAGCTTGTTTTCCAAGCACCCCTTTGTCGATGCGAAGATATGTATATTTTTTGAAAGTAGCATTATTTTCTTCTTAAAAATGTTATTTTTACCCAACAATCTCAAATTTCATGACTAATGTGGGTCAAATAAAAAAGTCCCTACCCTTGTATTGGGGTAAGGACTTTTTCTTTATGGTTTATAGAATATTAATTAGTATTCCATTTTTTCCATACGTTGATAGCTCTTATAGCGCCATTTAGCATTTTCTTCCGCAGCAGCAAAGAGTTCTGCAGCTTCAGCCGGATATTGCTTCATTACAGAAGCATAGCGCACTTCACCTTTGAGGAAGTCTTGGAACTTGGTGTAATCAGGTTCTTTGCTATCGAGGGTGAATGGGTTCTTTCCTTCAGCTTCCAATGCAGGATTATAGCGCCACAAATGCCAGTATCCACATTCAACGGCAGCAGCTTCTTCGGCTTGTGCTTTACCCATACCTTTCTTCAATCCATGGTTGATACATGGTGCGTAAGCGATTACCAAAGATGGTCCAGGATAAGCTTCGGCTTCGCGAATAGCTTTCAAGCATTGTGCTTGGTCGGCACCCATTGCAATTTGAGCCACATATACATATCCGTAGGTGGTAGCAATCATACCTAAGTCTTTTTTGCGAACACGTTTACCAGCAGCAGCAAATTTAGCAATCGCTCCGATAGGAGTAGATTTAGAAGCTTGACCACCCGTGTTAGAGTAAACTTCAGTGTCCAACACAAGTATGTTAACATCTTTACCACTTGCAATTACATGGTCAAGACCACCATAACCGATGTCGTAAGAAGCACCGTCACCACCAATAATCCATTGGCTACGTTTGATGATATATCCGCTCAATGCATTGATTTTCTTGCAGATGTCACATCCACAGCTTGATACAGCCGGAATGATTTTCTCTGCTAATTCTTTTGTTTTAGCAGCGTCATTTTGGTTTTCAATCCATTCACGGAACCAAGCTTTCAATTCATCAGAGCAGCAAGAGCATGTTTGAGCTTCAGTCATCAATTGAGTGAGGCGTGCACGCATTTTTTCATTAGCGAGTTCCATACCCAAACCAAATTCGCAGAAGTCTTCAAAGAGTGAGTTAGCCCAAGCAGGTCCTTGTCCCTTTTCATTAGTAGTGTAAGGAGTAGAAGGCACAGATCCAGAATAGATAGAAGAACATCCCGTAGCATTTGCCACCATTTGACGATCTCCAAACAATTGAGAAATCAATTTTACATACGGTGTTTCACCACAACCAGAGCATGCTCCAGAGAATTCAAAGAGTGGAGTTGCGAATTGAGAATTCTTCACGTTAGAAGCAGTGTCAACTAAATGTTGTTTTGTTTTCACATTAGCCACACAGTAATCCCAGTTAGCAGCTTCTGCAAGTTCTTGTTCCAATGGTACCATCTTCAATGCAGGTCCACCTGCTTTAGGAT
>CALGCU010000173.1 GCA_937886455.1 uncultured Bacteroidales bacterium
GCTTCCCGTGTGATAGGAGTTATGTTCCTATGTGTGATTTTCAAAAGCAAAACTTTTTGGGCATACAAGTGTACATGCCAACAAAAACAGATGAATGGCTACGTTCGATATACTCAAATTCATATATGACACCGATTAAAAATTGGAATGCTAAGGATTATAAAACGCGTATTGTTCCGAGTGAAGAGCGTAGTTATCGTCGTATCATCTAAATGAATGGTTTATGAAGTATGATTATCTTATCGTAGGTGCCGGCTTGTATGGCTCTATGTGTGCTTATCGTGCTACTCAGGCGGGCAAGCGTTGTTTGGTGTTGGATAAGCGAAATCATGTGGGGGGCAATCTCTATTGTGAAAATGTAGAGGGCATTCATGTGCATAAGTATGGTGCACACATATTTCATACGTCTAATAAGGCTGTGTGGGACTTTGTAAACTCTTTAGTGGAATTTAACCGTTATACAAATAGTCCTGTAGCAAACTATCAAGGTCGTCTGTATAATCTCCCCTTTAATATGAACACTTTTAATCGTATGTGGGGGGTAGTTACTCCGGCTGAAGCGCAAGAAAAGATAGATGAACAGCGAGCAGAGGCTTTGACTGCTTTGGCGGGCAGAGAACCAGCTAATCTTGAAGAACAGGCATTATTGTTGGTAGGTCGCGACATTTATGAGTGTTTGATTAAGGGCTATACAGAAAAACAATGGGGACGTCCATGTAAGGAACTACCGGCTTTTATTATTAAGCGTTTGCCGGTGCGTCTGATTTTTGATAACAACTACTTTAATGATCGCTATCAAGGTATTCCTATTGGAGGCTACAATGTGTTGATTGATAAATTGCTGGCAGGATGTGATGTGCAATTAGGTGTGGACTATCTGGCGGATAAGGCTTATTGGGATAATATGGCAGACAAAGTTATCTTTACAGGCTCTGTAGATGCTTATTTTAACTATTGTTTGGGACATTTGGATTATCGCACAGTCCGTTTTGAAACAGAGGTATTAGATGAACCCAATCATCAGGGTAATGCCGTAGTGAATTACACGGCGGCTGAAGTGCCTTACACACGTGTGATTGAGCATAAGCATTTTGAGATGTTTGGTGAAGAGGTTTATCGTTGTCCTAAGACTGTGTTGAGTCGTGAATACTCCACAGAGTGGCAATCTGGTATGGAGCCTTATTATCCGGTCAATGACGAACGTAACAGTGTTCTGTACGCTCGTTACAAGGAATTGGCTGATAAAGAAGAACATGTTATATTTGGAGGTCGTTTGGCTGAATATAAGTACTATGACATGGCTCCTATAGTAGAGAAAGTATTGGGTATGGAATTTTAGTATGTCCTATATGCCTAAAGTGATGATAGTTATTTGAAATATGGAGAAAGTTATGCCAAAAGTTTCAATAATCATACCGGTTTATAATGCATCAGCGTGGATAGAGCGTTGTTTGGCGAGTTTGTTTGCTCAGTCTTTATCGGACATTGAAGTGTTGTTGGTTGATGACCATAGTGTGGACAACAGCCAATTAGTGGCTCGTCATTATGTGGAAACATGTGGCACTGCCATGCAAGTACACTTCTTGCAAACACCTCAAAACTCCGGTCCGGCAGTAGCTCGTAATATAGGTTTGCACCATGCCACAGGCGAATATATTGCCTTTGTAGATGCAGATGATTGGGTAGAATCGGATATGTATGAAATGCTTTACACGAATGCTCAGAAGTGGGATGCAGACATCAGTAGCGTATCGGCTGTATTAGATTATTCAGATGGTAGTCATGAGTTGATGCACAATCCTGTTGTGCAAGATGGTGTTGTTGATGCTCGTTCTCGTAGATATCTGTTGTGCCATTTCGTTAGTAATTTCACTACAATGCTTTTTCGTCGAACGTGGTTGTTCAACAATGATATTTGTTTCCCGTTATCTACAAGTGGAGAAGATAGTAGTTTCATGGGACAATGTTATTTGATGGTACGTCGTATCTGTCAACTCTCTGTTGGTAAATATCATTATGTGATACATCCTTCTTCTATCAGTCATCGTCGTGGTGTTTATCGTGGGAAACAGAAACGTATGGCATTTCGTTCGTTATTGGATTATGCTCGCAGACAAGGCATGTGGGCAGATTATGCTTGGACTTTGCGTTGGGTTTATTTTAAAAAAGCAGTCATCAGTTCATGGGTTGACTATATTAAGAGTCTTTAATCATTGTAAATTATGGATATGAAGGTGGACAAGTCGCGTATTAAATTTTTTTGTCGGTCATTTGATTTACGTCTTTATCGTTATTCAAAGGGCTTGTATGAGTCGTTGGGCTATGAGTGTGTTCGTTTGACTGATCAGTCTGCTGATGGTTATTTCTACACCATGTTGGCTGATGAAGATTGTGACATTGCCATCAATGTAGATGAAGACTGCTTTATCACACATCCGGATGCAGTATTTTCTTTGGTCAACTATGTATTAGAGCATGGAATAGCCAATGCCGGATGTCCGGATGGAGGCGGTTGGTGCCCTCGTGGAGGTAATCCCATTGTGACTAATCCTTTTTTCAATGTGTTTAATTTGAAGTTACTGCGTGAGCAGTTTTCTAAACAGGCTGTTAAGTCATTTGACTATCTTGCTCATAAAGAGAGTATGATTTCCGCTTATCCGACTCACATGTTGTATGAAGGTCGCAGGTATGATTTTGAACGTACTGATTATGAACCCTACTATCCATTCTTTTTTTGGCAGGCTTTTCACACCAAGACCCATTATCTACAAAGTGAGCGCCATTCAGATGGTTGGACTACAATTTTGTACAATCAAGAGGGAGTAGAGATGTGTCGTCACACATGGTTAGCTCGTTTTTATTCTGTCCCTTCTTTTCTTGTGAAGTATTGGCAACCTGACGCAGGCATGCAGAAAGAACGAATAGATGCAATTATTGATGAGTCTTACGGTATTCGTGGATTACAGAAGCCCACATTTACCATGAAAGACCAAGTTGCTTTTCTATCTAATAAAGTGGTGCGCTGGATGATTAAAGTACCTCAACGTGTGGCTGGTTGGCCCCGAAAGATTAAACGTAGATTGAAGAGGTGAGTAGTTCTCGTGTAATAGCATATGATGCATTGAAATTTTTTGCGATGTTCCTTGTTGTTTGGGGACATGTTCGATTTAAGTATATTTGAGTATTCGGATGGAATGTTGCTTTTTGCCTTTAAGAAGAGTTACCAGACAGCACGCACATTCACTACGACGTCAGTATCATCTCATGACTTATAGATGGGAATATGACACCTTTGAGTGTCAAACATCCACTCTCAATATGATAAATCAAAAAGCCACCCGATTATGCGAGTGGCTTTTTAATATATAGATACCGATAATCTACTACCAGATACTTACACGATCAGCGGGAGCCAAATACATTGGGCTTTCTTCAGTCACGTGGAAAGCTTCATACCATGCATTAATGTGAGGTAATGCACCATTCACACGCCAACGACCCAATGAGTGAGGGTCTGACTTAGTGCGTGACAACACTTCTTCATCACGGATATTTCCAGCCCATACATCTGCATAAGATAAGAAGAAACGTTGTTCTGGTGAGAGTCCTTCAATAGTGTCAAGTGGAGCATCCTTAGTAGCCTCTTTAAATGCTTGATAAGCAATTTGCAAACCTCCGTGGTCAGCGATGTTCTCACCCAAAGTAAAGCGACCATTGGCAAATACGCCCGGTGCAACTTCAATTTTGTCAAAGTAATCAACCATCACTTGAGCGCGAGCATCAAATTTTTCTTTGTCAGCCTCAGCCCACCAGTTGTTTAAATTACCATCTTTATCAAATTGACAACCTTGATCGTCAAAACCATGTGTCATTTCATGACCAATCACAACACCAATTGCTCCATAGTTGAAAGCGTCATCCGCATTCATATCAAAGAATGGATATTGGAGAATACCTGCCGGGAAACAGATTTCATTAGTAGTTGGATTATAATAAGCATTCACTGTTTGTGGAGTGATTAACCATTTCTCTTTGTCCACAGGTTGACCGGCAAATGAAAAACCATAAGCAGTTTCAAAGCGGTTAGCACGCATACCATTAGTAAGATAACTATCGGCTACATTGATTTCCAAGTCAGTGTAATCACGCCATGTGTCCGGATAACCAATCTTCACGTGGAATGCTTGAAGTTTTTCTTGCGCTTTAGCCTTAGTTTCTACACTCATCCATTCAAGGTTATTTATACGATCACCCAATGACTTTTGAAGATTGCCTACCAACTTCAACATGCGTTCTTTTGCTTCAGCCGGGAAATACTTTTGTACATACATTTGACCTACAGCTTCGCCCAAAGTGCTGTTTACGACGCCCACTGCACGTTTCCAACGTGGAGATGGGGTGGGAGTACCACGCAATGTTGTACCATAGAAGTTAAAATGTTCAGCATAAATTTCATCACTCAAAGAAGACCCAGTAGCATTTATGGCGTGCCATTTCAAGAGGGTTTTGATGTCTTCAATAGATTCTTCGCCAACTAATTTGCCTACTTCTTGAAGGTGCTTGGTTTGACCTACAGAAAGATCATTTACTGCTACCCCTAAAGTGTTGAAAAATGTATTCCAGTTGATTTCCGGTACTAAGGTCTGCAATTCAGCAACACTCATCTTATTGTAGTTGGCATGAGGATTGCGCAACTCGATGTTATTAAAAGCTGCGTTGGCAAGACGAGTCTCTAAGCGCAATACAGTGGCAGCTGCATCTGCGGCAGATTGTTCGTCATAGCCTATAAAGCTAAACATTTTAGCAATGTGTGACACATATTTATTACGAATATCAAGTGTGTTGGAGTCTGTGTCAAGATAATATTCTTTTTCTCCTAAAGAATACCCTCCTTGATAAGTTTGTAAAAGGTTAACAGCACTATTCATAGCATCAGCATCTACATACACATGGAATAATAATCCAACTCCATCCATGTAAAGTTCCGGAATTAATGTACTAAATGCGTCTTTATCATTCACTGCATCAATTTTGCTCAACACAGGAAGAAGAGGTTCTGCACCTTCAGCATTACGACGCACAGAGTCCATCGCCAAGTTATATAAATCAGCTATTTTCTGACCAATACTACCCGGTTCTTGAGTTTGAGAAGAAATTTCTTCAATTAAGCCTTGAAGTTGTGTGCGATTTTCTTCTGCCAATTTGTCAAAAGATCCAAAACGAGCATATTCGGCAGTCAATGGGTTAAGTTTCATCCATCCCCCACAAGCATATTGATAAAAATCATTTTGAGGAAGCACGGTGGTGTCTAGGTTATTAAGAACAAGACCGCCGGCTTTACGACAATCTTCTGTAGATTGTTTTGGAGTACAAGCGCAAAAAGCAAGTGCTAAAGCGCAAAAGGCAATGTGTTTTGTTTTCATATAAGTGAATTTAAAAGGTTATTTTTATGCAAAAAAATGCTTCCATTCAACGCCTCGCAAAAGTAACAAAAATAAGCAAATACACAAAAATAACGAATGTTAAACAAATTAAACAATATTGTAAATTAGCACAACCACAACAAAATAATAACACAAAATGTTACTAAATATAAATACAAACTTGTGAATTTGCTTTTCTTATATTATATTTGCGTGAAGACAGCAATCGTTCAGTTGTAAATTAAAAACAGATTGTTAATAAAGTGAATAATTGACCACACAGCAATACCATGAAAGAATTTAAAATTGAAACTAATGTGCAGTGTTTTGCCTATGAAGAATTGCCAGAACAATACCGCGTGTTAATTGACCGAGCAAAACAGCAAACACAAACCGCCTATGCTCCCTATTCTAATTTTCATGTAGGAGCAGCAGTACTTATGGAAAACGGAGAAATACTATGTGGTTCTAATCAAGAAAATGCGGCATACCCTTCCGGTTTATGTGCGGAAAGAACAACACTTTTTTATGCCAATGCACATTTCCCCAATGACAAAGTAGTAGCATTGGCAATTGCAGCCGCACAAAACGGTGACTTTCTCGAAGAACCAATTTCACCATGCGGGGCATGTAGGCAAGTAATGCTTGAATACGAACAAAAAGCAAAGCAATCCATGGATGTGCTGTTATATGGCAAAAACAATATCTATTGGATTAAGGGCGCCAAGGCATTGTTACCATTTTCGTTTGTTAGCGAAACAATGGGAGTACACATCTAAGAATATATACTATGGAAAGAACACAATTTCAGAAAGAATACCCGCTCAAGAAAGTGTCAAGAACGGCACTCTGGCGACTTATATCCATGCCGGGAGGATTGAGCGAATGGTTTTGTGATAAGGTAGATGTGCAAAATGAATATTACACATTTACGTGGAATGGGCATCAACAAGCAGCCAAATTACTCACTAAACAACCAGACGAAAGTATAAAATTTCAATGGGAAGAAGATAAAGGAACAAAAAGAGTGTTTGAGATGAGTATAGCCCATCTGGAATTAACCGGAATGGTAGAACTTATCATAAAAGATGTGGCAGATACAGATGATGTGGAGGATTCAATTGTGTTGTGGGACTCATTGATTGACAGACTAAAAAGGAGGCTTGGGCTCAATTAAGTGTAAAGAAAGAGTTTTGTTCTGACAAAAAGAAAATAAAAGTTTTCTACAAAACAGTATAAAACAATTTTTATATACGAATCAAAAAATGTACCTTTGTACGATTTTTGTGGAATTATGTCTGATAACGCAGTGACAAAAGACACATACGAGGCACAAGTTAGGGTGCTGATACAACAGTTCGCTGAATTGAAGAAACAAAACAATGAACTGAAGAAACAAATCCAATGGAGACAGGATGATTTGGATCGACTGCAAAAGCAATTAGACGAATTACAACAAAATCACGATCGGTTATTGCTTGCTTACCAACTCTTATCTGATAACGAAGATGATAAAGAGTTTGCCAAGAAGAAAATCGATAAAATGGTGCGCGAGATTGACAAATGTTTGAACTTGTTGCTCGAATAAACATGGGAGAGAAGATATCCATAAAAGTGAAGGTGGCTGAAGAGGTAATACCTCTAAGGGTGGACATGGAGGATGAGTTCATATATAGAAAAGCGGGAAAACGTTTAACGTCAATATACAGACAATGGGCTAACAAGTATCCGGACAAGTCTGAAAAGGAACTATGGATGTTAGCGGCATATGCCATAATGGTGGAGAATGCCCAGTTGCATTGTAAACAAACAGATTCAGAATTAACGTTGACCGTAGAAAGATTAAATGAAGAGATTCATAAGATTCTGAATGATTCAGATGAATAAAGAAACTTCAAAGTGTAGTAGCGTACCAACTGCAGTTATAAGGCGGGGTTGGTACGTTTTTTTATAAGAATAAAGAAACATTGATTATTAGCGACTTATTAAATTATTAACACAAAGATAAAATATTATAATTATGGGTACATGGATTATTATACTGATAGCCATCGGTGCTTTTGTAATAGGAGTGGGGGGATGTTTCCTCGTACTAAGATATGTCAGCAAGCAAACCTTGAAAGAGGCAGCCGCTGAAGCTGAAATTATCAAGAAAAACAAAATAATCGAAGCTAAAGAAAAGTTCATTGCACTAAAAGCCGAGCATGAAGCACAAGTGCAACAAGCAAACAATAAGTTACAACAACACGAGTCAAGGCTCCAACAAAGAGAGAATCAGCTTAACCAAAAACAAGGTGAATTACAACGAGCTCAGAACGAGTTGAATCAACAACGGGAAAATGTGGAGAACCAGATGGCCGTTATTGAACACAGAAACAAAGAACTTGACAAACTTTGTAAGCAAGCTCAAGAACAATTAGAAACAATCTCAGGGTTGTCTGCTACAGAAGCCAAAGCACAACTTATCGAGAATCTAAAAGATGAGGCCAAGACTGATGCCATGTCTTATGTAAATGAGATTATGGAAGAAGCCAAAATGACCGCTAACAAAGAGGCCAAGAAAATAGTTGTACAAACCATTCAACGAGTTGCTACAGAGGCGGCTATTGAAAACTCAGTTTCTGTGTTTCACATTGAGTCAGATGAAATAAAAGGACGTGTTATTGGTAGAGAAGGTAGAAACATCCGCGCATTAGAGGCAGCTACAGGAGTAGAAATCATTGTGGATGATACTCCGGAGGCAATTGTTCTTTCTGCTTTTGACCCCGTTAGACGTGAGATAGCCCGTTTGTCATTACATCAACTTGTTACCGATGGAAGAATACATCCGGCGCGAATAGAAGAGGTGGTGAATAAGGTGAAGAAGCAAGTGGAAGAAGAAATCATAGAAACGGGTAAACGAACTACTATTGATTTAGGAATCCACGGATTACATCCTGAACTTATTCGTATGGTGGGTAGGATGAAATATCGTTCTTCATACGGACAGAATCTGTTGCAACATGCCAGAGAGACAGCCAACTTATGTGCTATAATGGCTTCAGAGTTGGGATTGAATCCTAAAAAGGCCAAAAGAGCGGGACTTCTTCATGACATAGGTAAAGTGCCAGATGAAGAACCTGAGTTGCCACATGCTATACTTGGTATGAAATTGGCAGAGAAGTATAAAGAAAAACCCGATATATGTAATGCTATCGGTGCGCACCACGATGAGGTAGAGATGGAAAGCCTTTTGGCTCCAATTGTACAAGCGTGTGATGCTATTTCAGGTGCTCGTCCGGGAGCAAGACGTGAGATAGTGGAGGCTTATCTCAAACGTTTGAATGATTTAGAGAATTTAGCACTCTCATATCCAGGAGTAATCAAGACTTATGCTATTCAAGCCGGACGTGAGTTGCGTGTTATTGTTGGTGCAGATAAGATAGATGATAAAGAAGCTGAATTGCTTTCATTTGATATCGCCAAGAAGATTCAAGACGAAATGACTTATCCCGGTCAGGTTAAGATTACGGTTATTCGTGAAACGCGAGCAGTAAGTTATGCTAAATAATAAAGCAATTATGTGTGTCACTACACATTGAGCATGTATTTGCCGTGTATTTTCAGTGCATAAGACGAGTATATGTTGTGTGTGGCATGCATTAAAGGTATAAATAAGGTTTATTAATAATAAATATCAGGTAAAAGATGAAAGTTGCAATTGTCGGAGCAAGTGGTGCTGTAGGGCAAGAGTTCTTACGCGTGTTGGAAGAACGTAATTTCCCAATCAGTGAGTTACATTTATTTGGTTCAAGTAGAAGTGCCGGAAGGACCTATACCTTCAAGGGTGCAGAGTTGGAAGTCAAGGAACTTAAACATGGTGATATTTTTAAGGGTATTGACCTTGTGTTTACTTCAGCCGGAGCCTCCGTGTCTAAGGAATATGCAGAAGATATCACTAAGTTTGGTGCTGTAATGATAGATAATTCAAGTGCCTTTAGAATGGATGCAGATGTACCTTTGGTGGTTCCGGAAGTGAATGCAGAGGATGCTTTAGTTCGTCCGCGAGGCATAATTGCCAACCCTAACTGTACTACTATTCAGATGGTGGTTGCTTTGCAGGTGATTGAGAAAATCTCTCATATAAAGCAAGTACATGTTTCTACATATCAAGCTGCGAGTGGTGCCGGAGCTGCCGCTATGGATGAATTGAAGAAGCAGTATGAACAGATAGCCGCAGGCGAGCCAACCACAGTAGAGAAATTTGCCTATCAGCTGGCTTATAATCTTATTCCTCAAGTGGATGTCTTTACTGATAACGGATACACAAAAGAGGAAATGAAGATGTATAATGAGACGCGCAAGATTATGCATTCAGACATTAAGGTGAGTGCGATGTGTGTGCGTGTTCCAGCGCTTAGAGCTCACTCAGAGAGTATCTGGGTTGAGACTGAAAGTCCTATAAGCATTGCACAACTTCAGGAAGCATTTTCTTCAGCAGATGGCATTGTGTATATGGATAAGCCTGAGGAAAAAGTTTATCCTATGCCTCTTTTTCTTTCCGGTAAAGATGAAGTGTATGTAGGTAGATTGAGAAAAGATCTTACGAATGACAATGGTATTACTTTCTGGTGTGTAGGCGATCAGATTAAAAAGGGCGCTGCTCTTAATGCAGTTCAGATAGCCGAGTATTTGATTAAAGTTAAGAACATCGGGTAGTATTTGAGCAATTTCCCCTTTATAATAATAAAAAAGTCGCCAATGTGATGGCGACTTTTTTTGTTTTAGCACGTGTAGTGCCGTTAAGGTTTAGTGTTATGTTTTTTTGTTATTTCTTGAAATAACGGTTGAAGAGTCCTTGGAATCCTTGTCCGTGACGTGCTTCGTCTTTAGCCATTTCGTGTACGGTATCGTGGATAGCATCCAAGTCAAGTTCTTTAGCACGTTTAGCGATACGCATTTTGTCAGCGCATGCCCCGCTTTCAGCCATCATTCGTTTTTCCAAGTTAGTGCGTGTGTCCCATACAACATCACCTAAGAGTTCAGCAAATTTAGCGCAGTGTTCAGCTTCTTCCCATGCGTAGCGTTTGAATGCTTCTGCGATTTCAGGATATCCTTCTCTGTCAGCTTGACGGCTCATAGCGAGGTACATTCCTACTTCAGTAGCTTCTCCCATGAAGTGAGCGTTCAAGTCTTTAATCATTTCATCGTCGCATCCTTTAGCCACACCAATTACGTGTTCAGTTACAAAAGATAATCCTTCGTCTTCTTTTAGTTCGTTGAACTTTTCACGAGGTTGTTTGCATTGTGGGCATTTTTCCGGTGCTTCAGGTCCTTCATGTACGTAACCGCATACGCTACAAATCCATTTTTTATTCATAATCGTAAAGTTTTATAAGTTATAAATTAATTAGTTGTTGTTTTTGTTTTTACAAGAGTTGCATTGTCCATAATATGAGATTTCGACTGTTTGCACTTCCGCTCCGTTGAGTGTTGGTATTTGAATTAGTCTTGTGTTTTTAATGGCTACATCAATAATCTTGCCACAGTCTTTGCAGATGAAGTGTGCATGAGGAGTGGTGTCGCCATCGTAATGTACTGTTTTTTCATCCAATCGAAGACTTAATGCTAATCCTGATTGCGAGAAGTTTCGCAGTGTGTTGTAGATTGTAGTCTTCGAAAGCGTTGGCATGGAAGGGCTCAATGCTTCGTATATTTCATCTACTGTAGGATGAGTGAAATGAGTACGCAAGTATTCCAGAATGGCTATGCGTTGTAAGGACGGTTTAAAGCCGGCTTCTTGGAGTTGTGATACTATTTCGTGTGTTGCGTTCATATTTGTAATCATTACAACTTTGTTTCAGTTGCAAAGAAAGTATCTTTTTCTCGACTGTGCAAGTTCTTTAACATTATTTAACACAATAATTATTGATTTGAGTTTTTGTTTTGTTTTAAGTTACTGTTAATCAGTGTGGAGTGGTGTAGTGTGGTGTTTGTTTTGGGTAAGGTGTGTATTAGGACGCTCACGATGTGAGCTACAGGACGGCGGAGCCTACAGGACGTTCGTT
>CALGCU010000174.1 GCA_937886455.1 uncultured Bacteroidales bacterium
AAAAACACGGTGATGAATGCAGGGTTGATGAACAATCCGAACACCGGTACATCTAAATTTGAGTATCAGGAATTGCCTCAAGAAGTGGCCAAGGTGGTGTATGGAATGAAGGTGGGAGAGATTTCCGAGCCATTTACCATGATGGACCCTACTAAAAACAAGGAGGTGTGTGTGTTGGTGAAACTTAAATCCAGAACTGAAACACACAAGGCCAACTTGAAAGATGATTATCAAGTGATTAAACAATACATGGAAGGACAACGCAACCAAGCATTCTTAGAGGAATGGATTCGGAAAAAACAAGCCGACACATTCATAGAAATAGCCCCTGAATGGAGAAACTGCGACTTCCAATATCCGGGATGGGTAAAATAAAAGGATGAGAAACATCGTGAGATATGGACTGTGCGGGCTCATGATAGGCGTGGGACTAATGCTGACATGGGCACAAGACAACAGCACTGAGAAGCAAAGCAAAACAACCTTAGTGTATTTGGAACATTCTGAAACACTCTCGTTTGACGAAGCCAACCTTCCTGAAACACAAGTGTTGAGGGGAAATGTGAGGTTTAGGCACGACAGTGCCCTACTCTATTGTGACAGTGCTTACTTCTACGAAAAGCGCAACTCATTAGATGCCTTTGGACATGTGCGGATTGTGCAAGGCGACACACTGGTGGGACATGGAGACAAACTGTTTTATGACGGGAACAGAAAAATGGCACGTTTCAGGAAGAATGTAAGACTGGAAGACGGCAAAATGACACTCTACACCGATAGTTTGAACTATGACCGTCTGAATGACATTGCCTACTATTACTCCGGAGGACGTGTGTGTGACAGCGTGAACACATTGACATCTGTGTGGGGACAATACCTACCCTCCACTAAGACCGCTTCATTCAAACAGAATGTCAGATTGGTGAATCCTGACTTTACACTGATGTCGGACACACTGAACTATCACACCCAGACCAATGTGGCTGACATTGTGGGAACCACCAAAATGATTTACCAGGAAGAAACCACCATCTATTCCACCAAGGGATGGTATAACACCCAAAATGACAAATCCATGTTGTTGAACCGCTCTGTGATAGAACATGAAGACGGAAAGACAATGACCGGAGACACCATATTCTACGACCAAAAAGAAGGATGGGGAGAGGCGTTTGGCGCTATGGAACTCACCGACTCAGCACAACAGGTGACCCTGTGTGGCAACTACGGATATTATGAAGAAGAAACGGAATATGGATGGGCTACAGACAGCGCACTGATAGTGGACTGGTCGACACAAGACACCATGTATATGCATGCGGACAGTCTATTTATGATGAAAGACACATTGGGACAAATCATGCGAGCCTATCATCATGTGCGTATTTACCGAAATGACATGCAAGCCATTTGCGCCTCAATGGTCTATACAGAACATGACTCGATCATACGACTCTTTGACCAACCTGTGATGTGGAACGAAGACCAACAAGTGTCGGCAGCTTATATTGAAGTGTTTATAAAAGACAGCGTGATAGACAGAGCCCACTTGGTGGAAGGGGCTTTTGTGACACGACAAGTCGATTCCATACGATTTGACCAAATGTCAGGCAAAGAGATGTATGCCTACCTGAAAAACGGCGAAATGAGTCACATCTCCGTAAGCGGAAATGCAGAAACAGTGTTTTTCCCCCAAGAAAAGGACAGTACACTTATGGGGGTAAACATGACACAAAGTAGTTATGTAAACGTGTATATGAAGGAGGGAAAGGTGGACAAGGTGGTGCTTACAGCAGCCTCCAACGGAACGATGTATCCACTGGAACAACTGAGCAAGGAAGAAACTTTACTGAAGGGTTATTTCTGGGCAGAGCAAGAACGTCCGAAAGACAAAATGGATGTGTTTGCACGTCCGCCACACACATTACGTCCGGGCGAAGCAATGCCCACTATGAGCGAACAAGACGAAAAAGCACTCAACAAGAAAGAACGAAAAAAGAAGAAATAGGGCAAGCAAATGTAACAGAACGTAATTTATTGACAAGGAATGTAACAAAAAGCCCATAACGTAACAGAAAGTAAAAACGTGCAAGAGAAATAAGCTATATTTGCACGAAAGAATAAGACAAAGATTAACAAGATAACGATATGAACAAGAAACTATTATGCTGTGTAGCTGCATGTTTATGCATGACAATGGCAAGCTACGGACAAGTGGGTGTACAAATCGGGTTTAATCAATCCATTGAACGCACAAAAGTGGGAAGCGATGGCAAATTTGAAAGTAACCCCGGACTGAACGGATTTAAGGCCGGTGTGTTTTATGAACACAACTTCAAATATGGATTAGGAATGTATTATGGTGCAAACTATAGTTTCTTACACCATCAAAGCAAATGGAAGGGAATAGGCAACGGATGGTTTAGTCGAACACAGACCACTGCACACCATTTGGACATCCCTGTGCACTTTCAATACAAGTTGTCTATTGCAACAGACACTTATCTGATGGCCTATGCCGGACCTACCTTCGCACTCGGATTAGGAGGGAAAGAGGCTGTAAGCACAAAAAACGGATTACCGGAGCACAATCCGCTGTTTCAACTGAACACCACCTCATACGACATGTATAAAAGAGATGCCAACAACGATGGGTTCGCCGACTTGCAACGCTTTGATTTATTACTCTCTGTGGGATTAGGATTGCAATACAAGAACATTCAAGTGAAAGGAGGATATGACTTTGGCATGCTCAATCGCTACGGCAATGCCTATATAGATGGCAGCCGTTGGTTTGACCGTCGCAATGAATGGAGTGTGAAGGTGAGTTATTTATTCGGTAAATGGAAATGGTAAACAACAAGAAACATCCACCTTTGTGGCTATGTGTGCTCATGGATGCCGTGGGTATGCTGTCATATTTCTCCCTATTGGCAGAATGGATGGATGTGTGTTGGGCACCCCTGTCTGCATACGTATTTTACCAAACCTTTGGCGGAAGAACGGGCAAATTGGGCGCCATGCTCAACCTATTGGAGGAATTATTGCCCTTTGCGGATATACTCCCCACCTACACGCTTGCATACCTATATCAACGATGGCAAGCAAAGAAACAATAAAGCATAACAACAAGAAAAGATGTATATGAAACGACTTACATGGATGGTGTTAGTAATGGGGTGTTTGATGAACATCCACGCACAACGAACAGATAAGAAAGACTATGTGACCATTGTCATGCAACCCAATCATGAAGACTGGACATATAAAGTGAAGGAGAAAGTAGAGCTGGAAGTGAAAGTGGTGAAGCACTATTGTGCAATGAAGGATGTGGAAGTGGAGTGTAAGTGGGGTCCCGAATTAGGAAAAACCGAATGGGAACAAACTTTGCACATGAAAAACGGAGTGGCACGCGTGACACTGGAGGGGGCAAAGACACCCGGATTTAAAACATTTACCGCCACCGCCCATGTAGATGGGAAGAAATACACCAACTATATCAACTTAGCCTTTGAACCGGACAAGATTGAGCCCACCACACAAATGCCGAAAGACTTCAAGGAATTTTGGGAAAGCGCTATTGAGGAAGTGCGCAAAGTGCCATTTGAGCCACTGATGACACTGCAACCCCACTTGTGTACACCCCATGCCGACGTGTATCATGTGCGTTTTCAGAACACACGTAAAGGGCAATACTTATATGGGATGTTGGCCATACCCAAAGGAGAAGGTCCTTTTCCGGCTGTACTCAAAGTGCCGGGAGCGGGTGTGAGACCCTATGCCGGAGAAACAAATTTCTTTCCACAAGCCGGAGTGATTACACTGGAGATAGGCATACATGGCATACCTGTCAATATGGAACAACCATTGTATGACAACTTGCGCTATAATGCTTTAGCCGACTATAACACCTCACACAACGACGACAGAGATCGTTACTACTATAAGCGTGTGTACTTAGGATGTGTGCGTGCTGTAGATTTTCTATGCACCCTACCCTGTGTGGACACGACACGACTTGCAGTGTATGGGGGCAGTCAGGGAGGAGCCTTGTCTATAGTAACGGCAGCTTTGCATGAGAAGATTGTGTGTTTGTCAGCCAATTACCCCGCCCTCTGCGAAATAGCCGGATTTTATCACGGACGTGCCGGAGGGTGGCCTAAGATTTTTAAGAACAAAAACGAAGTGGCATTAGCAGAAAAAGTTCGCGTAAGTGAATACTATGATGTGGTGAACTTTGCACGGTGTGTGCATGTGCCCGGATTCTACCTATGGGGATATAATGACCAGGTGTGTTGTCCCACATCAGTGTACTCGGCCTATAATGTAATCAGCGCACCTAAAGAACGTTACTTATTCTTGGACGGAGCCCACTGGATGCACCCCGAACATCGAGAACAACAAGCCATGTGGATAATTGACTTTTTGACAAAAGAAAAGTAATCTATACAGCAACAAAAGGATGAAGTATTTTCTCATAGCCGGAGAGGCTTCCGGAGATATGCATGGAGCACATCTCATAGAAGCCCTGAAACGACAAGACCCAACAGCAGAGTTGGTGGGATTGGGAGGCGACCTTATGCAAGAACAAGGCATGACACTTGTTCAGCACTATCGAGAGATGGCCTTTATGGGCTTTGTGGCTGTGGTGCGTCACTTGCCACAAGTAATGAGAAATATGCGCAAGGCTAAAGAAGCCATACTGAAATACCAACCTGATGTTTTGATATTAATTGACTATCCGAGTTTTAACCTACGGATAGCACGCTTTACAAAAAAGAACTTGAGATGTGAAGTGTGTTACTATATATCACCAAAACTATGGGCTTGGAAAGCATACCGCATCAAGGATATCCGTAGGTATGTGGACAAGATGTACACCATTTTTCCTTTTGAAACAGATTATTACGCCCAACACAATTATAAAGTGAACTATGTGGGCAATCCCACACAAGAAACCATTGACAAGTATCTTGCAAGTCCGGCGGATGAAGCAGGGTTTAGGGCAAAACATGGATTAGATGAACGTCCTATCATAGCCCTACTGGCGGGGAGTCGTCATCAGGAAATCAGTGCTTGTTTGCCCAAGATGGTGAAAGTAGCCAAACAATTTCCACATTATCAAGCCATCATAGCCGGTGCACCCGGTGTAGAAGAGTCGTTGTATGGGACATTGGCAAGGGGAGTGAAAGTAGTGAGCGGTTGTACCTATGACCTATTGCGTTATGCGACAGTGGCTGTGGTTAACTCCGGTACTGCCACACTGGAGACCGCATTACTGAATGTGCCACAGGTGGTGGTGTATCATGTGATGGGCGGACGAGTGAGTTATTTCCTCAAGGAATGTTTTATACATACTCGCTATATATCCTTGGTGAACATTATAGCCGGAAGAGAGGTGGTGAGAGAACTCATTGCGCACCTATTTACAGAAGAAAATCTATACAAAGAAATAAAAGCGCTGCTCACAAATGAAACTTATCGAGGCACTGTGAGGGAAGGATATGCAGATGTGAGAAAGGCATTAGGGAAAGAGGTAGCCGCCGAAAACACAGCACAGGACATTGTGAACAGGAACATAAAAAAAAGAGATAATATGATTTTAGAAGGTAGAATTACACCCAATAGGGAATAATTGATTATCTTCGCAAACTAAATAAAAGAAACTGTATGAACTGCATGAAACGTATAGGAATTGTGTGCATATTGGCAATGGGATGGAGTCTATTTCTCATGTCACAAACAACCGACTATCAACTCTACGAAGTGAAACGTAGTGAAGGATGGTATCGTGTGAGCAAGAAGTTTGACATATCACAAGAAGAGCTTAAGGCCGCCAATCCACAATGTGGCGAATCACTCCGCTTGGGAGACACATTGCGCATTCCGGTGAAGAAGCGACCCGCCACAGTAACCATCAAACCTTCTCATACAGACACTGTTCACTATGTGACACATACTCTTCAACCCAAAGAGACCCTTTATGGTTTGAGTAAACGATATGGGGTGAGCATAGAAGAAATCATTCGATGGAATGGAGACAAAACATCTCGCATGGCAATAGGGACACAACTGCGCATTCCTCAGCCCAAAGCGCAACAAGTAAAAGCCGTCATTGCAGATACTGTACGTGTGATACGTCCGGTGGTGAATTCCGATGTGTCAAACGGACTATTTACCCCCATAACATCCAAACAGGGAGAGGATGACAGCATACCTGCATTAACTCCAACAGAACTACCCATACGCATAGCACTCCTGCTACCCTTTATGTTAGATGCAGCAGGCCAAGACGCAACACGTGCTCGCTTTGTGGAGTTTTATGAAGGGGCTTTATTGGCTGTGAAAGACGCCAAACAACAAGGCGTGAATATAGAGTTACACACTTTTGATGTGGAGAAAAGCGACCTGAAAGTGCAGTTGCTACTACGACAGCCCCAACTAAAACTGATGGATGCCATTATAGGACCGGCATATCCCGCACAAGTGGAATATATCTCCAATTTTGCCTTTGACAATAAAATCAACACATTTATACCCTTCACATCAGAAGTGCCGTCATTGCAAATCAATCCATATTTATTTCAATTTAACGTACCTTCCAACTATGAAGCCGAATGTTTGGCAAGTGTACTTATGAAGGAGCGACCGGCAGCCAACTATATATTGGTGAATAATGGTGGAAACGCAACATCTTTAGGAAAGAAAGTAGCAAAAGAATTAGAAGCACATGCCGTAAAAGTGAACCACCTTTCCATTCCGACAGACGAATTAGACACATTGCGCCACTACTTACATGAGGAGTTGACCAATGTTGTGATATTCTCCGACAATCGATATGCCTACGCGAAGCCCTATCTTGAAAAACTATACGAATGGAGAAACCTACCTACAGAGGTAGTGGGAGGATGTATGTGGCAAGCACATGAAGCCGAAATAGGAGTGCCCTACTATTATTCATCCTTATTCTTGCCCTCAGCAGGAATGTTACGCAAAGAAAGATATATAGCTAATTTCAATCACTATTTCACACATAGTTTGTCATGCTATTACCCTCGCTTTGACATGTTGGGCTATGACCTCACCAGCATGATTATCCGAGCCATAAATCAATACGGTGCCGGCGGGTTGCAAGAACACATGTCGGACATTAAGCACAAAGGCATACAATCAGACATCACGTTTGTTCGTTCTAATCCGATGGGCGGTTATGTCAATTTACTACTGAATATACAGCGCTATGACAATGGTGCCACCCGCACCTTGCAGCACTTTGAAGGAAGTCCATCATCCACATCAGTTGCTCCATAATGAAACGCTTGTTATTCTCCTTGTTCTTGTTATTACCACTTGTACTTAAAGCACAGGTGCGGCTGGAACATCCGGAGATGTATCTGGGTGTACATGCTGGAGCCACAGGGAGTATGATGAATTTTTCGCCCTCCGTATCTGTGAGCCCATTTATGGCTTTTGGTGCAACAGCCGGAGTGGGATGGCGCTACATAGCCGAACGCCACTTTGGACTACAATTAGAACTCAATTATGCTCAACGAGGTTGGCAAGAAAAACAAGGTTTTCATCGACAAGCAGACTACATAGAGCTTCCCATGATGACCCATTTATATATCGGCAAAAAAGTAAGAGGATATCTCAACATAGGTCCACAGATAGCCTACTTAGTGGCACAACGCTCATGGGGAACTGCAACCGATGCTCCACAACATGCGCTTGCAGACAATCGTTTTGACTATGGTTTTTGTGGAAGTCTGGGTATGCAAGTGTTAACAAAGAGTGGTTGTTATGAACTGGATGCACGATTTAATTATAGTTTAGGGAACTACTTCAGCGGGCGTAAAGCAGATTACTTTTCTTCCTCCAATCACATGAATATTGCCATCACCCTTTCATGGATGTGGGCATTCAAACACTAAAACAGACCTTTTTGTACGAATAATAGAAGGAAAATGTCAATTCCTCTACATTGTCATATACAAATAATTCTTTACCTTTGTATTTGTATAGGTGAGATAGTGCAGAATCATCAAATAAGCATGTAAAAAACAAACAAATAACAGTATAAAAACATACGTCTATGAAAACAAATTATGAAATCCGTTATGCAGCTCATCCGGAAGATGCAAAGTCGTATGACACACAACGCATCCGACGTGATTTTCTAATAGAAAAAGTTTTTGCTGCTGATGAAGTCAACATGGTGTATAGCATGTATGACCGCATGGTAGTGGGAGGAGCTATGCCTGTGAATGAAGCTTTGTTATTAGAAGCCATTGACCCATTAAAAGCACCCTATTTCCTCACCCGTCGTGAATTGGGTATTTTCAATGTAGGACAAGGTGTGGGAATTGTTCGTGCCGGCGACCAAGAATATGAATTAGGATATAAAGAAGCTCTTTACTTGGGTAGTGGAGACAGAGAAGTAGTGTTTATCAGTAAAGACCCAGCATGTCCGGCTAAGTTCTACTTCAATTCTCTCACAGCTCATCGCAACTATCCTGACAAAAAAGTGACCAAAGCAGACGCAGTTGTGGCACACATGGGAAGCCTTGAAGGCTCAAACGACAGAAACATTAACAAGATGTTGGTAAATCAAGTGTTGCCTACTTGTCAGCTCCAAATGGGTATGACAGAATTAGCTCCGGGCAGTGTATGGAACACAATGCCGGCTCACGTTCACAGTCGTCGTATGGAAGCCTATTTCTATTTTGAATGTCCGGAAGACCATGCTATCTGTCACTTTATGGGAGAAGTGGATGAAACACGCCATGTGTGGATGAAGAACGACCAAGCTGTACTTTCTCCAGAATGGAGTATTCACAGCGCAGCTGCCACTCATAACTACACATTCATTTGGGGAATGGGAGGTGAAAACCTTGATTATGGTGACCAGGACTTCTCTCTGATTACAGACTTAAAATAAACAGATCTATTCACTTTATAAGATTTTTCAGAATATGACAAACTTATTTTCACTTGAAGGCAAAAACGCCCTCATCACCGGAGCATCTTACGGCATTGGATTTAACATTGCTAAAGCATTTGTAAAAGCCGGAATTAAAAATATCATTTTCAATGATATCAACGAAGAAGCATTGGCACGTGGATTGAAAAACTATGCAGACAATGGTATCACCAACGTGAAGGGTTATGTGTGTGATGTAACCAAAGAAGATGACGTGAAAGAAATGATTGAAAAAATTCACGCTGAAGTTGGACAAATCGACATCTTGGTTAACAATGCGGGTATCATTAAACGTATTCCTATGCACGAAATGAAGCGCTCTGAATTCCAACAAGTGATTGACATTGACTTAGTAGGACCATTCATCATGGCTTCTGCCGTATTACCGGAAATGATGGAACGTCGCGAAGGTAAGATTATCAACATCTGCTCAATGATGTCAGAGCTCGGACGTGAAACCGTGTCTGCTTATGCTGCAGCGAAGGGTGGATTGAAAATGCTCACACGCAACATCTGCTCTGAATATGGTGAATATAACATCCAATGTAACGGAATTGGACCGGGATACATAGCTACTCCACAAACAGCACCACTTAGAGAACGCCAAGCTGACGGTAGCCGTCATCCGTTTGATTCATTCATCTGCGCTAAGACACCGGCCGGACGTTGGTTAGAACCAGAAGAACTTGGAGGCCCTGCAGTGTTCCTTGCTTCTCGTGCTTCTGACGCTGTAAACGGACATATCCTTTATGTGGATGGAGGTATTTTGGCATACATCGGAAAACAACCATAAGAGCATACGAACTTTTCTAATATTAAAAAACCTATGAAACGAATTATTTTGTCTTTGTTCGTAGTGCTTGCACTCTTGTCATGCGACAAAGGTCAACAAATCATTGTGAGTAACACATCCGACTCAGATCGTCAAGATGAGTTGGTAGAAGTGAGTCTCTCTATGATTGAATGGGATGCTGCTAAGTCTTATCGTTTAGTGGATGAAAAAGGCAAGGAAGTGCCCTACCAAGTGATGAACTATGGCGAAACAGTGCCTCAAAGCATTGTATTTCCTGCTACTGTAGCATCACAATCAAAAGTGGTGTATGTACTAAAGAAAGGTACACCTAAACCCTATGCTCCTAAGACATCAGCGCGCTATGTACCTGAACGCAAAGACGACTTTGCATGGGAAAATGACAAAGCAGCCTATCGTATGTATGGTCCTGCCTTAGCGGCTGAGAATCCGTCTTGCGGAGTGGACTTGTGGCTTAAACGTACAGAAGAGTTAGTAGTGGACACTTTCTACTACAACGAACTCACACTGGGACAATCCTACCATGTGGATCATGGAAAGGGTCTTGATTGTTACAAGGTAGCCAACAAATTGGGCGCCGGTGGTGTAGCTCCATTGTATAACGACACATTATGGGTGGGCACTCACTATGACCGTTATGAAGTGCTTGAAAAAGGAGGATTGCGCGCTGTATTTGCCTTAGAGTATGATTCTGTACGTGTGGGAGATGCCTACTTCACTCAACGCATCGTCGTGACTTGCGATGCAGGCTCATTGCTCAACAAAGCAGTAGTCACTTATCAAGGAGAACAATTGAATGGCATGAAAGTAGCTGCAGGTATTTGGTTGCATACAACTGTTGACAATTACAAGCAAGACTTGAAAGGCAATTGGATAGCATACGCAGAGAATGCCGTGTCAGATGCAGGAATACCCGTAGGACGTAACTACATTGCTGTAGTGATGCCTGAGATGGAGGGAGCACAAGTAATGGATCAGACTTTATTGGCTTATCGTTCCTATACAGTTGGCTCGGCTCTCACCTACTACTTTGGTGGTGGATGGAGTCAATGGGGATATCCTACGGATGATGATTGGTTTGCTGCTACTGCAAAAGCGGCGGATAACCTTGCAACTCCACTTACAGTAAGTGTAGAAAAATAATACACATCATGAACACCTTGCATGAAAATGCATGAGATTCATGCAAGGTGCTCAACTTTTTATGAACTAACACAATCAAATCATAAGGACTGATAGAAGAAGTCCTATCAACTTTAAATAAGTATACGACATGAAAAAATACGTTTTTGTACTCTCTCTTTTGGTGACATCCATGATAAGCCTATCACTGATGGCACAATCAACCAACCCAGTCCTCAATGATTCTACAAATAAGAACATCATCTTCACACTGCCCAATGGACCTTCATTTGAAATGGTATTTGTGCAAGGAGGTACATTTACAATGGGATGCACAGAAGACCAGAAAGGGAAATGCGAAGACGACGCATTACCTGCTCATCAAGTAGTGCTCACAGATTTCTACGCCGGAAAATACGAAGTGACACAAGCTTTATGGAAAGCCGTAATGGGTACCACGGTAGAACAACAATGTAAAATGGCAGGACAGCATAATGTGTATGGTGTAGGTGATG
>CALGCU010000175.1 GCA_937886455.1 uncultured Bacteroidales bacterium
AGAGTTTCCACTTTGACCCTACAGGCATGAGTTGAAGTGCTTCCACCCATCCTGAGATGACTTGATTAACTCCAAAAGAAGCCGGTTGTCCTCTGCGCACAGAACTGTCGAAAACAGTGCCATCGAGGAGTGTGCCGTGGTAGTGAACTGACACTTTGTCTGTGGCTGTAGGTTTTTCTCCCGTACCCATTGTGATGACTTCATATTGGAGTCCGCTTTCTGTGGTGGTGATTTCCGGTCGTTTAGCATTTTCAGTGAGGAATTTTTTACCTTCTTCGATATTGACAGCAGCAGCTTGTTCTTGTTGTTTTTGGAAGTAATCATTGATGGCCACTTGCGCTTCTTCTACAGTGAGGTCGAGAGGAGCACCTTGCATTACATCGTTGATACCTTTCATGAGTTTTTCTACATTGATTGATTTTACACCGCTATTGATGAGGCTGTGTCCAAGGCTCATTCCTAAAGCGTAACTTACTTTTTTCATTGTGTTGTTATTTTCTGATAAATTTTACATGTACATATTACCCTTGCAAAGATACAGCAAGAAATCGGGGTGTGCAAACGGGAGTATTTGGGTGGATTGGATAAAAAAGATTATTTTTGCAGAGAATAAGCCCGTGTGTGTGAAACTCTGTGGTGAGTGGAGAAGGGTAAAGATAAATAGTTTTTTTTAGAGTGCTTATGGTATTGAATTATATTTGGATAGGATTTTTAGTGATTGGTTTTGTGGTGGGTTGTCTGCAACTGATTATGGGCAACACGGAAGTGCTTCCTGCTATTATGAACAGCACGTTCAGTAGCGCAAAGACCGGATTTGAGATTTCGTTGGGTTTGACAGGAGTGTTGTCCTTGTGGTTGGGTGTGATGAAGATAGGCGAGCGCGGTGGCTTGATAGAAAGATTCTCACGTGTGGTAGCTCCATTTTTCAGTAAGATATTTCCGGAAGTTCCGCCTAAGCATCCTGCCATGGGGAATATGTTTATGAATATATCAGCCAATATGCTTGGTCTGGACAATGCAGCCACACCTTTGGGCTTGAAGGCGATGAAAGAATTGCAATCCATCAATCCTAAGAAGGACACAGCAAGCAATGCAATGATTATGTTTCTGGTGTTAAATACTTCCGGTTTGACACTGATACCTGTCAGCGTGATGGTGTATAGAGCCCAGATGGGTGCAGCAAATCCGGCGGATGTGTTTCTGCCCATCTTGATAGCCACATTTGTTTCATCACTTGCCGGACTGATAGCTGTGGCTGCTTATCAACGTATTAAGTTGTGGAACAAAACTATCTTGGGTGTCTTAGGAACCATGTGTGCGCTGATTGGAGGACTATTTTGGGGTATGCGCCACATGAGTCAAGAACAACTCATGACGTATTCATCTGTGGTTTCTGCCTTTGTCTTATTAGGTATCATTGTGAGTTTTGTCCTTGTGGCTGCCTTCAAGAAAGTAAATGTATATGAAGCTTTTATAGATGGAGCGAAAGAGGGCTTTCAAGTGGCAGTAGGTGTGATTCCCTATCTGATAGCTATTTTAGTGGCTGTGGGGGTGTTCAGAGCATCGGGTGCGATGGACTATCTTCTAGAAGGCAGTGCATGGGTGGTGGGTTTGATGGGGCTTCCCACCGACTTTGTGGGGGCATTGCCCACAGCGTTGATGAAACCATTAAGCGGAAGTGGAGCAAGAGGGCTGATGGTGGATGCCATGCAACAATATGGTGCTGACTCATTTGTGGGGAGATTAGCCAGTGTGATTCAAGGCTCTACCGATACTACATTCTACATTCTTGCTGTATATTTTGGCTCTGTAGGTATTAAGAACACCCGGCATGCTCTGGTGTGTGGACTGATAGCAGACTTTGTCGGAATCATAGCGGCCATCATTGTGGCCTATGCTTTTTTTCATTAACTTATATTGACTATCCATGATATATTTTCAAAAAGAAACAGAATTAGGCTTTCCGCTGGATGAAAAGAGAGTGACAAGATGGTTACAACATGTGGCTGCTGATTATGGCAAAAAGATAGGCGAAATACACTATGTGTTGTGTGATGATGAACGCATTTTGGAAGTGAATCGTCAGTTTTTGAATCACGACTACTACACGGATGTAATTACCTTTGACTATTGTGTGGGCAACACCTTGCATGGTGATGTTTTTATCAGCATAGATACTGTAAGAAGCAATGCTCAAGAGGTAAAATGCGGTGTGGAGCAGGAATTACATCGCATCTTGGTGCATGGATTGCTTCACCTCTGCGGACAGGGCGACAAGACGCCTGAATTGCGTGCGGAAATGACACAAAAGGAAGACAAAGCACTGGAAATGCTGATGTTATAAGACCTTCCTCACACTCACTGAAAAATGCAATCCTATAAAGATGGGTGGTTTGCCGGTGGGTTGAAGGTAAGTGATTAGGCAAAACGTCACGTTTTATATAACAATAAATCCACATCATTTTCTGCGAAATGTTGTACGTTTGCAACATGATTCACACAATGATATCTCATCAAGTGTGAGTCTGTGTTTTTTTTTTGCAACTGAAACTCAAATTTGTCAATAATGAGACATAGAATTTTATTTGTATTAGCCTTGGCAGCATCGTGTGTGTTCTGCTATGGGAGCAGTGCTGTTCTGCGAGTGAACGGTGAAGAAGTAGGAAAAACCCTACAACGCATTACTTTTGAAGGCGATAATGCCGTAGTCAATTTCTCTGATGGTTCATCAAGTACTTATCGTATGGACCTTGTAGAAGTGTTATTTAGCAATCATGGCACAGCAGTTAAGGATACCCACATCCGTTTGTTGAGTACAGTTGTGTTGAATGAATTGGTGGTAGAAGGAGGCGCTAAAAATACATTGGTGCAAGTGTATGACATGAATGGTCGTATTCATCTGCAAACCACAACTCTACCTCAGGGAGAACTTCACCTGAATGTGTGTGGCCTGACACAAGGAATGTATGTGCTACGTGTGGGAAGAGAAGCCATTCGATTTATCAAACAATAATAAACCATCTTGAATTTTTACTGATAAAAACCCAAAACAATGAAACGATATATATTGAGTATGGCAGTGTGCGCGTCACTCCTGAGCATGAACGCGCAAAACAAGATGAATGTTGTAAAGACAGATGGTCAGATTGACTCCTACACTACCTCCCAAGTGAGCAGTGTCGAATTTGACAACTCATCTGTTGTGGTGAAACAATCTGTCGGAGACAAGACCTATACCACCGGTGATTTGAAATCTATTGGTTTTCAAATCGTAAGTGCAAGCCAAATCAACATCCAAGAAGTGGGAGGATGGTATGAAGCGGGATATGTGGAATTTGTACTGCTTGAAGGAATTAACACATATAATGTGTATTACCGCAAAGCCGGAGCAAGCACATGGACACAATTAGACGGAATGCTGGTGAGAAATTATGGCACTTACGGACGTGCTGACGCAGTAGGATTGACTCCCGGAGACTATCAATTTAAAGTTGTGGGTGTAGATGCTTCTAAAAAAGAAATCACCACATCAGCAATAGAGAGCGCAGTCTTTACCGTGAAAGCACATGATCG
>CALGCU010000176.1 GCA_937886455.1 uncultured Bacteroidales bacterium
GTGATTTTAAAAGGGGCTTAGTCAACAGATGACAGAGTTTTGTCGGTTGATATTATTTGTTGTACCTTTGTGGCTGAAAGATTATTAACACTAATAAACATCGCCATGAGTGAAGAAATTATTCGTATAGATATACCAAAAGTAATCAAATCCAAAGCTCCTAATGCAAAGGTTCCTAAATTCCTTGTTAATTACGTTAAGCGAATTGTACATCAAGATGAGATTAACCAATTCTTTGAAACACATCCGGGATTGACCGACTTTGAATTTTTGGAGGCTGTATTGGACTACTTTAATGTGAGTTGGTCGGTGGAAGGATTGGAAAATCTGCCTCAAGATGGTAGGAAATATATATTTGCGAGCAATCATCCCTTGGGAGGTATGGATGGAATGGTGATAGCACTAATTCTGGGCAGGCACTACAATGGTAAAATCCGTGTGTTAATCAACGATCTACTGATGAACTTACATCCATTACGAGGTATTTTTGTACCTGTGAATAAAACCGGTGCTCAATCCAAGTCAAATGTGCGTGTTGTGGACGAGGCATACGAATCAGACAACCACATTATGACATTTCCTGCCGGAGCTTGTTCTCGTAAACAAAAAGGTGGAGTGATAGCCGATTGGGAATGGAAGAAGAATTTTATCAGTAAGTCAGTGCAACATCAACGTGACATCGTGCCTTTATATTTTGTGGGTCAGAACGCCAAGTTCTACTATAATCTTTCACGTATTCGCATCGCATTGGGCATTAAGTTCAACATTGAACTGTTTTATCTTGCAGACGAAATGTTTAAGCAACGTAATAATCATTTCACACTCCGTATTGGCAAGCCCATTCCATGGCAAACCTTTGAGGACAAGAGTCGTAAGCCTATAGAATGGGCACAATGGGTTAAGGCTAAGGCCTATGCCATGCGATGATTGATCCGGCGTGTCCTTTTTTGTTCTTTTTTCCTTATATTGTGGGGTGAACACATACAGGTCTGATGCTTCTTCCATAGAAATGTCTGCTGATTTTCCATTTGCGTTCTCCTGGTGTAAAGTGTAGATAATAAGCATAGTCACAGTTTGCAGGAAGTAGTGTTTCGCTCCAATAAGAACCTTGTTGCGAATGTGTTATGAGTCCTTTTCCACAATGTAGTCCTGCAGCCGGAAGAAATATAGAATTGTTATTAGGCCCGATAATTGTAAATCCACAGCTTTTCCCCCTACATGTCCATATCCACCGACACTTTGTTAGCAGTTCTTGTTGTTCTTTGAGTGTTGGTAGTCTCCACCCTTCTCCCCATTCTATGCGAACCACATCGCCAGCATACTGATAGTGGTCTAAAGTGTAGAGTTGGGGCATTTTATCCTTTATTTCTCCCCATGCATAGTGTTTTCCAAATTGTTCAGGTGTGTCAGCACCGAGATTACATGTAGCCCACTTAACAGATAGTCCAATGTCGCTCCATTGGTGGTTGTTATGAAATCCTTGTTGCATTGATAATAGTATTTTGATTTGGTTAGTTTAAAAACGAGTAAAACAATAAAAAGGCGAGGACTCTATCCTGCATATTTGTCTTTGAGGTCTTAGGAAACCTGTGCTACCAAATATACGAATATAGTCCACGCCATAAACGTGAACGTTATCGTGTATTACTCTTGGTAGCATGTGAAAGTTCCTAAGTTTCAAAGACAAGAATAAATACGTAACGTCTTCTTATTTATCTTTTATTATTGCTGTATATTTTATTTTACTTTTTTAGTTGATTATTCATTCTATTCTACTTTGTTAAGATTATACGTACAAAGATAGCGAAAGGCGAGCGAAATAACAAATAAAATATCTATGCCGCAGTGGATATGTTTGTCATTAGAAAAAAACAAGCGTGGAAAACACTTATATATTTGTCCCCCACGCTTATTTTGTAAATTTGTGTGTGTGTTTATTTCATCTTACCGTGTTCCAAGAGGAGTGTACATGTAGGCATATCGCATACTTCAGAAGGTCCGTAGTATTGTATTGGACCCGGATAGATGTATGTTTGGCATGAACTTGCCCACTCATCACGATGTTCTTGCAGGTATTTGAATGGTGCTCCATCCAGTTTAACCAATGCTTTTTGTATTACCGGCTTCATTGCTCCATGACGACGTTCCATATTCATCATCATTGTGATGGGCACACCACCCGGCACCCATTCTGCAGCAGGCGCTGTAAGATTTCTTACTGATGACATATATCCGGTTTTACCTTCCGCTATGAGTAGAGAAGCTGTATAGCCGAGTGAGTAGCAATAGTCTGCATCAAAGTTTGATGGGATACCGCAACGTCCTTCATATCCGAAGAAGTGGTTGATTGTTGAGAATTTTCCCTTATATTTTCCTTCACCTTTGAGCAGTGCCAATTTTTTTGCCACCATTTCAATGAGAAGTTTTTCAGTTTCAATGAGTGACACTTGTACATTTCCGTGTGGGTCACGGTCGAGTGTGAGTTGTTTTGCGATTCCTTTTGGCAGGTCTGAGTAAACAGTGCGACTTTCCGGTGTGAGTTTTGCTTTTACATATTGTCGTTTTTCATCATCCGTTTCGAGTCCGTTGAATTCATCATTGTGAGCGAGCAAATCATTGAGTTCAGCGATAAGTTTTTTCATGGCCGGAATAAATTCAATCAATCCTTCCGGAACGAGTACTGTACCAAAGTTTAATCCTCTGCTTGCTCTTTCCACCACTACATCTACGATAGAGTCAACCACATCATTTAGGGTCATATTTTTGGCTTCCACTTCTTCAGAGATAAGACAGATGTTAGGTTGGCTTTGGAGAGCACATTCCAAAGTGATGTGCGAAGCAGAACGTCCCATGAGACGCATGAAATGCCAATATTTCTTTGCAGAGCTTACGTCACGTTGAATATTACCAATCAATTCTGAGTAGATTTTACATGCGGTGTCAAATCCAAATGATGTTTCAATCATCTCGTTTTTAAGGTCACCATCAATGGTTTTTGGACATCCAATGACTTGTACTCCTGTGTTGTTTTTTGCATAATATTCAGCCAGAACACAAGCATTGGTATTAGAGTCATCTCCTCCGATAATCACAATGGCATTAAGGTTGAGTTTTTTGCATATTTCAAGTCCTTTGTCAAATTGTTCAGTTGTTTCCAATTTGGTTCTTCCTGAGCCAATAATGTCGAATCCACCGGTGTTTCTATAGTCATCAATGATTGATGCTGTGAGTTCTATATATTTATGATCAACCAATCCACTTGGTCCACCCAAGAATCCATAAAGACGGCTATTAGGGTTAAGTTTTTTCAATCCGTCAAACAATCCGGAAATCACATTGTGTCCTCCGGGGGCTTGTCCACCAGAAAGAATTACACCGACATTGAGTTGTGGGTATTGTTTTTCAGTACCTTTTTCAAAACCTATAATAGGCATTCCGTAGGTATTGGGGAATAAGTTTTTGATATCTTCTTGGTCGGCTACTGCTTGAGTTGGTTCGCCTTCTACTACAGACACATGGTCTTTGAGGACAGCAGGCAACTTTGGTTGATAGGATGCACGTGCTGTTTGCAATGGACTTTTTTTCATTGTTTTATCGATTTTTTGATTTAGAATTATTTATTTTTGATGGTTTATTTTTAGTTACGATGAGGGTTGTAGTACAGTTTTTCTGCCATTGTTGTAAATAAGAGAAGAATGTTTCGGCAGAGCGGATGGGCCCGTTGATTTCCTTCATAGAAACTGCCGTAATATTGAAAGTGACGGGCACATTAGCCTTTGTGCTAAAGAACAAGAGATTGTTAGCTTTGTCTTGTTTTTGCATATAGGCTGTTTGTTGTGGAAGTGTCACTCCGAGCCCCACAGTTTCTTTGGCGTACTTCACCGTGTCATTGACCGGCCAGTCTGTACCCCAGCATCCCACCAAGCCCGGTTGTTCGAGGAGTAGCCCACCCTTTACTTTTTGCACCCCTGTAACGAGAGTATCAATATCAGTGTTAGTGAGTACAGTGACTTGACAATCACGATGACGGGCATACATGGTGTAACGTACTG